>NZ_JARAYQ010000042.1:0-40724 GCF_033794505.1 Streptomyces sp. MB09-01
CTCCCCTCCGGCCCCACCCCCGACCAGAGCGCACGTACTCAGTCGCGACCGAGTAGCAGCCGCTACGCCGCCGAGCGCTCTGGCAGGAGCCCGGGTTCTGCTCTTCGACAGCCCCCACGTAGCCGCGGAACTGGTTCAGTGGTGGGGCGACCACTACGAGCTCTGCCCCGATGATCTCCTGGTTGAGCTGAACGGTGCTGCCGACCACGCGAAGATCACCGCTCTCCTCAAGCGGTACGGGGCACAGAAGCGCTGAGTCTTCGTGCCCCATGCGTGCCCGTCGCGGCGGGGAACCGAAGGGTGTCAGCAGTGATAGACGGCGCCACACACCAAACGGCCCCTGACCATGTCTCCTGGTCAGGGGCCGTTCACCTGCGGTGGGCGTGGGATTGAACCCACGGCGACTCGCGCCACGACGGGTTTTCAAGCTTGTGGCCGCTGGCGTCGCGACAGCTCAGCCGTAGGTCAGCGCGCGAGGGTCGGTTGCTCAGCCGCAGGTCAGGGCAGCCGGGCGTCAGTTGTGGCTGTGCAGGACCTCGTTCAGGCCGCCCCAGGCCGCCTTGTACGGGCGGGCCTCGACGGCGCCGGTGACCGAGTTGCGGCGGAAGAGGATGTTGTTGGCGCCGGAGAGCTCCAGGGCCTTGACGATCTGGCCGTCCGGCAGGGTGACGCGGGTGCCCGCGGTCACGTACAGGCCGGCCTCGACGACGCACTCGTCGCCCAGCGCGATGCCGACGCCTGCCTCGGCGCCGATCAGGGTGCGCTCGCCGATCGAGATGATCTGCTTGCCGCCGCCCGAGAGGGTGCCCATGGTGGAGGCGCCGCCGCCGATGTCGGAGCCGTCGCCGACCACGACGCCCGCGGAGATGCGGCCCTCGACCATGGAGGTGCCGAGGGTGCCGGCGTTGAAGTTGACGAAGCCCTCGTGCATGACGGTGGTGCCCTCGGCGAGGTGCGCGCCGAGGCGGACACGGTCCGCGTCGGCGATGCGCACGCCCTTGGGGGCGACGTAGTCGGTCATCCGCGGGAACTTGTCGATCGAGGTGACCTGGAGGTGCAGGCCCTCGGCGCGCGCGTTGAGGCGGACGGTCTCGACCTGGTCGATCGCGACCGGGCCGAGCGAGGTCCAGGCGACGTTGGCGAGCAGGCCGAAGACGCCGTCGAGGTTCTGGCCGTGCGGCTTGACCAGGCGGTGGCTGAGCAGGTGCAGGCGCAGGTACGCGTCGTGCGCGTCGAGCGGCTTGTCCTCCAGGGAGGCGATCACCGTACGGACGGCTACGACCTCGACTCCGCGGACCGCGTCCGTACGGATCGCCTTGGCCGCGGCGGCGCCGAGGAGCTCCACGGCCTGCTCTGCGGTGAGGCGCTCGGTGCCGGCCGGGCCGGGCTCGGCGACCAGCTCGGGGGCGGGGAACCAGGTGTCGAGGACGGTGCCGTCGGCGGTGAGGGTGGCAAGTCCGGCGGCGACGGCGCCGGTGGTACGCGTAGCAGTCATATCCGAAACCTAACCGGCGACGGCCTTCGGTTGCGAACCGGTCTCATGTGCCGGTCGCGCCGGTCGCGGCGCATGCCGTTGCTGCCTGGCGTGGGCCCACAGGACCGCCGCTCCGGCCCCCGCCGCCAGCACCACGCACAGCGGCCACAGCAGCCCGGGCGCGGCGGAGTACAGCGCTCCGCCGAGCGGCGGGCCGAGCACGACGCCGCTGGCCGACACCCCGGCGTACAGGCTCTGGTACAGCCCGATGGCGTGTGCGGGCGCCTGGTCGGCGACGTAGGCGGTGGCGGGGGTCTTGTAGAGGATCTCGCCGAGGCTCAGCAGCACCATCATCGCGACGGCGGCCGCGATCCCGGTCCCGAGCAGCAGCGCCCCGTACCCGGCGCCGACGAGCAGGAGTCCGACGCCGACGACGCGCAGCGGCGGGCGGGCGCGCAGGGCGACGGCGGCCGGCAGTTCGAGGAGGAGGATCACGGCGCCGTTGAGGGCGATGATCAGGCCGTAGGCACCGGTGTCGAGGCCGTGGTCGGCGAGGTAGACGGGGAAGGTCGAGTACTGCTGGCGGTAGATGACGTCGACCACCAGGATCGCGCCGAGCAGGACGAGGACGGCGGGCCTGGCCCGGAGCTCCCCCCATACGCCGCGGCCCAGACCCCCGTCCGGGGCCGCGGCGGGGGTGGGTGCCACGCTGCGCGCCGGGACGACCCGGGCGGTCCACAGCGCGAAGAAGAGGGTGCCGACGCCGTCGGCGACGAAGAGCCAGTCGTAGGAGAGGCCGGTCGCGATCAGCGCGCCGACCGGCGGGCCGAGGGTGAAGCCGCCGTTGGAGACGCAGCGGACGACGGCGAAGGCCTGGCGGCGCGCCCCTTCCGGGACGATCACCGCGACGAGGGCCGCGTTGGCGGACCGGATCGCCCCGAGGGCGTACTGGGCGAGCGGCAGGACGGCGTAGAGCGCGCCGGTCGGCATGGTCGGCAGGAGGACGAGGCCACCGCCGGCGAGGAACGAGGCGATGAGCAGGACGCGGCGGTGGCCGTAGCGGTCTCCGTACCCGCCGCCGGTGAAGTTGCCCGCGATCAGGCCGATGCCGCCGACTCCGGTGACCAGGCCGGCCTCGGTGACGGAGAGGCCGCGCGGGCCGGTCAGGTACACGAACACGAAGACGAAGGTCAGGCTGGACACGGCGTTGACGAAAACGCCCGGCGAGAGCATCCAGACCGCTCTCGGCACCTCTTTGAACCCTTGCAGCACGCCCGCCCCCCGGGTGAGTTCCTTTTGGGAACTGACTATGTCAGCATGACAACCTCGGGTCAACGGACAAAGGAGCTCCCATGGCCCAGCGCACACACCTCGGCGACGCGGACTGCGCCATCGCCCAGGCCCTCGACGTGGTGGGCGACTGGTGGACGCTGCTGATCGTGCGGGACACCGCACGCGGCCTGCACCGCTTCGACGAGCTCCAGCGCGAGCTGGGGATGTCCCGCAAGGTGCTGACGGAGCGGCTGAAGATGCTCGTCGAGGCCGGGGTGCTGACGCGCGTGCCGTACCAGGAGCGCCCGGTGCGGCACGAGTACCGGCTGACCCCGCGCGGGCGGGGGCTGCTGCCGGTCCTGGTGGCCCTCCAGGACTGGGGAGACACCTGGGTCCTGGGAGAGGGAGAGATGACGGCGACGACCGACGAGGCCTCGCGGGAGGCGGAACGGGTGCACGCGCTGCGCGGCACGCGGGTGCCGGAGCTGCTGCTGCCGGACCGTTTCGGCGGGCTGAGCGACCCGGTGGCGGACACCCCGTTCACGGTCCTGTACTGCTTCCCCGGCGCGTACGCGCGCGCCGAGTCCTATCCGCCCGGCTGGGCCGGCATTCCGGGTGCCAAGGGCTGCACGTTCGAGTCGTGCACGTACCGCGACCAGCTCGCGGAGTTCACCGCGGCGGGCGCCACCGTGCACGGGGTGTCGGCCCAGCGCCCGGACGAGCAGCGGGAGTTCGCGGAGCAGGAGCGGCTGCGGTTCCCGCTCCTCTCGGACGCGGACCTGGCGCTGACGGCGGCGCTGCGGCTGCCGACATTCCGGGCGGCGGGCGTGACGCGGATCAAGCGGCTCACCCTGGTCGTGGACCGCGACCGCACGGTCCGCGAGGTGATCTACCCGATCCGGGACATCGAGGCGAGCGTGGCCGCGGCGCTGGCGACGGTCCGGGGCGCCGCCTGACGGGAGGCCACCCGGACCGGACGCCCCGGGCGGGCCTAGGTCCGGCGGAGCACCCGCCCCAGGACCTCGCGGGCGTACGCCTCGTCGTACGCGGCGTCCGTCAGCAGGACCTGCAGGCCGATGCCGTCCATGACCGCCACCAGCGCCCGCGCCGTCACCGGATCCGTTCGCGAGGCCAGTTCGGCGGCTGCGGCCTCGCACCACTGCGCCGCCACCGGCCGCAGCGCCGGGCGGCGCAGGGCCGCGAGGTAGAGCTCGTACTCCAGCTCGACCCGGCCCCGGTCCGCCGCCAGGAACTCCCCCAGCAGACGGGCCAGGGCCCCTGCGAGGTCCGCGTCGGGATCGGCCAGCGTCGGAGAGTCGGCCATCGCCCGGGCGAAGCCCTCGTTGGCCTGGCGCAGGGCCGCGACCAGCAGATCGTCGAGGGTCTTGAAGTGGTAGGTCGTCGACCCGAGCGGTACGTCGGCCTCCGCGGCCGCGCTGCGGTGGCTCAGCCCCGCGATGCCCTTGGCGTCCACCACCCGGATCGCCGCGTCGATGATCCGCTGCCGCCGGTCCGGGTCGTAGCGCCGCACGCCGGAGGGCATCAGTGCGCTCCGCCGAGGTTCAGCAGGACCACCCCGCCGATGACCAGGGCGATCCCGGCGATCTTGGCGGCGGTGGCCGCCTCCCCCATGAACACGATGCCGATGGCGGCAATGGCGGCCGTGCCGACGCCGGCCCATATGGCGTAGGCCGTGCCGACCGACATCGACTTCAGCGTCTGCGCGAGGAGGGTGAAGGCGATGACGTACCCCAGCAGGGTGCCCAGCGAGGGCCACAGCTTCGTGAAGCCGTCGCTGTACTTCATGGCGGTGGTTCCGGCGACCTCGGCGGCGATGGCCGCGGCGAGCAGTGCGTAGGGCATGTGTACAAGAGTACACATCGATGCGTACACCTGTACACAGAGGCGATCCGCCGCACGACCCGGGACTCCTGCGGTCCGCGGCGCTACCCTGTCCGCCTCCTGGGGAGGAAGGGGCGGCCCGGGCATGGCGCAGCATGGGACCCATCAGGGCGGCGGCTGGCTGCCCCCGCGCTCTCCACGGCCGGGGGTGGTACCCCTGCGCCCGCTCGCAGCGCAGGAGATCCTCGGCGGCGCCCTCGCCACCCTGCGCCGGTACGGCGGCCGACTGCTCGGCGCCCTGCTCCTCGGCCAGCTCGGCGGGCTGCTGCTGGTCGCCGCCGTCGCCGGGGCGGCCACCCTCGCCTCCGTGACCCGTACCGCCGGCAGCCGGGCCTTCGTCTACGCCCTGTTCCCGGCCGTCGCCCTGTTCCTGCTGTTCAGCTGGGCCCTGGCCGGCGCCCTGGCCGCGGCCCTGCTCCGGCCGGCCGTGCTCGGGCGGCGCGTGGCGGCGCGCGAGCTGCTCCGCGCGGCCCTGCCCCGGACCCCGGCGGTGCTGGGCGCCCGGCTGCTGTCCCTGCTCGCGGCCGCCGGACCGGGCGCCGCCGCGTTCGCCGCCGGGCTGCCGCCGCTCGCGCTGCTCCCCCTGGCCCCCGTCGCCCTGTGGCTCGCCGTGCTGTTCGCGCTGGCGCCCACGGCCGCCGGGTACGAGGGACTCGGCCCCGTGGCGGCCCTGCGCCGCTCGGCCCGCCTCGTGCGCGGCGGCTGGTGGCGGACGCTGTGCGTCACGGCTCCGGCCGGCGCGCTCGCGCTGGGGGCCGCGTACGCCCTCCTGCACTGGTTCGGTGCCCCGGGCGTCCTGCTCGCGCCGGCCCTGCTGCTGACCTTCCCCCAGGTGACCGTCGGTCTGCTCTACGCCGACCGGCGGCTCCGGCGCGAGCACGTCGCCGGGTCGCTCACGGCGGAGCCCCTGGTCACGGGTTCAGCGTGAACCAGGCCGCCCGCGCCTTCTTCCACTCGGCGTGCGTCAGGTCCTTGGCCTCGGTGCCGTCCCCGTAGAGGTCCGCGGACCCGCTGTCGGTGATCAGCTGCACCCGGGCTCCCGCGGCCGTCAGGTCCGGGACGTCCACGCCGGCCTCCCAGCGAACAGCGAGGGCCCCCGGCACGACCGTGCCGGGGGCCCTCCTGTGCGAGCGGCGGTGATCAGACGTTGAAGCCGAGCGCGCGGAGCTGCTCACGACCGTCGTCCGTGATCTTGTCCGGGCCCCACGGCGGCATCCAGACCCAGTTGATCCGGAGTTCGTTGACGATGCCGTCCGTCGCCGACTTCGCCTGGTCCTCGATGACGTCCGTCAGCGGGCAGGCCGCCGAGGTCAGCGTCATGTCCAGGGTGGCGATGTTCGCGTCGTCGATGTGGATGCCGTAGATCAGGCCCAGATTGACGACGTCGATGCCCAGCTCGGGGTCGACCACGTCGTAGAGGGCCTCGCGGACCTCTTCCTCGGTGGCCGGCTTGATCGACGCCTCGGGCGTCGCGTTCTCGGTCATGCCGTCTTCCTCTCCGCGTCGCCCAGAGCCTGGGCGGTCGCGTCCTTCCACGCCATCCAACTCAGCAGAGCACACTTCACGCGAGCCGGGTACTTGGAGACGCCGACGAACGCGACCGCGTCCTCCAGCACGTCCTCCATGGCCTCGTCCGGCTCGATCTTGCCCTTGGACTGCATCATCTCCAGGAAGACAGCCTGGATCTTCTGCGCCTCGGCCAGTTCCTTGCCGACCAGCAGCTCATTGAGTACGGACGCGCTGGCCTGGCTGATGGAGCAGCCCTGGCCCTCGTACGAGACGTCGGTCAGCGTCTCGCCGTCGTACTTCACGCGCAGCGTGATCTCGTCGCCGCACGTCGGGTTGACGTGGTGCACCTCGGCGTCGCCGTCGCGCAGGCCACGCCCGTGCGGGTGCTTGTAGTGGTCCAGGATCAGTTCCTGGTACATCGAATCCAGCTTCACAGCGTCCTCGTCAGCCTCATCGTCGTCGACTCGTCGTCACCCGAAGAAGTTCCGTACGTGCTCCAGCCCGTCGACCAGCGCGTCGACCTCGGCCGGAGAGGAGTACAGATAGAAAGACGCTCGCGTCGTCGCCGGAATTCCGTAGCGCAGGCAGACGGGGCGCGCGCAGTGGTGTCCCACGCGGACCGCGATGCCCTGCTCGTCCAGCACCTGACCGACGTCGTGCGGGTGGATGTCGCCGAGGACGAAGGAGATCGCGGCGCCGCGGTCCTCGGCCGTGGTGGGGCCGATGATCCGCAGGTCCGGCACCTCGGCGAGGCGCTTGATCGCGTACTCGGTGATCGCGTGCTCGTGCGCGGCGATCCTGTCCATGCCGATCGCAGACAGGTAGTCCACGGCCGCACCGAGGCCGACGGCCTGGGCGATCGGGGGCGTACCGGCCTCGAACTTGTGGGGCGCCGGGGCGTACGTCGAGGCGTGCATCGACACGGTCTCGATCATCTCGCCGCCGCCGAGGAACGGGGGCAGGTCCTCCAGCAGCTCCTGGCGGCCCCAGAGCACGCCGATGCCGGTCGGGCCGCACATCTTGTGGCCGGTGAAGGCCACGAAGTCGGCGCCGAGCGCCTGCACGTCCAGCGGCATGTGCGGAGCGGCCTGGGAGGCGTCGATCAGCACCAGGGCGCCGACGTCCTGGGCGCGCCGGACGATCGCCTCGACGGGGTTGACCGTGCCCATGATGTTGGAGACCAGCGTGAAGGAGACGATCTTCGTCTTCTCCGTGATGACCTCTTCGATGTTGGACAGGTCGAGCCGGCCGTCGTCGGTGAGGCCGAACCACTTCAGCTTCGCGCCGGTGCGCTGCGAGAGCAGCTGCCACGGCACGATGTTGGAGTGGTGCTCCATCTCCGTGATGGCGATCTCGGTCTCGCGGTCGACCCGGTAGGGCTCGTCCGCCCAGCCGAGCATGTTCGCGACCAGGTTGAGCGACTCCGAGGCGTTCTTGGTGAAGATCACCTCGTCGCGGCTCGGCGCGTTGATGAAGGCGGCGACCTTGTCGCGAGCGCCCTCGTACAGCGCCGTGGCCTCCTCGGCGAGCACGTGCACGCCACGGTGGACGTTGGCGTTGTGCTGCTCGTAGTACTCGTTCAGCGCATCGAGCACCTGGCGCGGCTTCTGCGAGGTCGCCGCGTTGTCCAGGTAAACGATCTTCTTCCCGTCGTGGACCACACGATCCAGCAGGGGGAAGTCCTTGCGGATCGCCTCGATGTCGAGGAGGCCAGGCAGCTGTGTCACGCGGTCGCGCCACCCTTCACGTACTTGTCGTAACCCTCGGCCTCCAGCTGGTCGGCGAGCTCGGCGCCACCGGACTCGGCGATGCGGCCGTTCGCGAACACGTGCACGAAGTCGGGCTTGATGTAGCGCAGGATGCGCGTGTAGTGGGTGATCAGCAGGGTGCCGACCTCGCCGGTCTCGCGGACGCGGTTGACGCCCTCCGAGACGATCCGCAGCGCGTCGACGTCGAGGCCGGAGTCGGTCTCGTCGAGGATCGCGATCTTCGGCTTCAGAAGCTCCAGCTGCAGGATCTCGTGGCGCTTCTTCTCACCGCCGGAGAAGCCCTCGTTCACGTTGCGGTCGGCGAAGGCCGGGTCCATGGAGAGCTGCTCCATCGCGGACTTGACCTCCTTCACCCAGGTGCGCAGCTTCGGGGCCTCGCCGCGGATTGCGGTGGCCGAGGTGCGCAGGAAGTTGGAGACCGAGACGCCGGGGACCTCGACCGGGTACTGCATGGCGAGGAAGAGGCCGGCGCGCGCACGCTCGTCGACGGACATCTCCAGGACGTCCTCACCGTCGAGGGTCACGGTGCCACCGGTGATGGTGTACTTCGGGTGACCGGCGAGCGAGTACGCCAGGGTGGACTTGCCGGAGCCGTTCGGACCCATGATGGCGTGCGTCTCACCCTGCTTGACGGTGAGGTCGACGCCCTTGAGGATCTCGCGGGCGCCGTTCTCGGCCTCGACGGAGACGTGCAGGTCGTGGATTTCAAGCGTTGCCATGGATACCTCAGGACTCCTGGGTGAGGGAGACGAGCACGTCGTCCCCTTCGATCTTTACGGGGTATACGGGTACGGGGCGCGTCGCGGGCAGACCGGAGGGCTTGCCGGTGCGCAGGTCGAAGGCCGACCCGTGCAGCCAGCACTCGATCATGCAGTCCTCGACCTCGCCCTCCGAGAGCGAGACGTTCGCGTGCGAGCAGATGTCGTTGATCGCGAACACCTCCCCATCGGTGGAGACGATGGACACCGGCGTGCCGTCGAGTTCCACCCGCTTCGGGGTGTTCTCCTCCAGCTCGCTCAGCGTGCAGGCCTTGACGTAATTCATCAGACGGAACCCTGGAGCTCGGTCTCGATCTTCGAGAGCAGACGCTCCTCGATGTCCGGGACACCGATCTGCTGGACGAGCTCGGCGAAGAAGCCGCGGACGACCAGGCGGCGGGCCTCGTCGGCCGGGATGCCGCGGGCCTGCAGGTAGAAGAGCTGCTCGTCGTCGAAGCGGCCGGTCGCCGAGGCGTGGCCGGCGCCGACGATCTCTCCGGTCTCGATCTCCAGGTTCGGCACCGAGTCGACCCGCGCACCGTCCGTGAGGACCAGGTTGCGGTTCATCTCGTAGGTGTCGGTGCCCTCGGCGGTCTTCTCGATGAGCACGTCGCCGATCCAGACCGCGTGGGCGTCCTGGCCCTGGAGCGCGCCCTTGTAGACGACGTTCGACTTGCAGTGCGGCGCGTCGTGCTGCACCAGGAGGCGGTGCTCCTGGTGCTGGCCGGCGTCCGTGAAGTACAGGCCGAAGAGCTCGGCCTCGCCGCCGGGGCCGGCGTAGCTGACGCGCGGGTGGATGCGGACGACGTCGCCGCCGAAGGTGACCACGATCGACTTGAAGGTCGCGTCGCGGCCGACCAGCGCGTTGTGCTGCGAGCAGTGGACGGCGGTGTCGTCCCAGTCCTGCACGGAGACGACCGTGAGCTTGGCGCCGTCGCCGACCAGGAAGTCGACGTTGGCGGCGCGCACGGCGTCACCGGTGTGGTCGATGACGATGACGGCCTCGGCGAAGGCCTGCACGTCGAAGACGGTGTGCCCGAAGGTGGTGCCGCCCTCGCCGTGCAGCGTGAGGCGCACCGGCTCGGTCAGGACGGCCTCCTTGGGCACGGTGACGACCGTGGCCTTGGCGAAGGACGAGAACGCCTGGGCGGCGATCCGGTCCACCGGGGTGCCGGCCTTGCCGATGCGCGCGTCGCCGCGCTCCACCGACTCCACCGTGACGCCCTCGGGCGCGTCGATCTGGGCCTTGATGGCGCCGTCGGCGACCGCGGTGCCGTCGTGGAGACCACGCAGGCGGGCCAGCGGAGTGAAGCGCCACTCCTCCTCGCGGCCGTGCGGCACGGGGAAGTCCGCCACGTCGAAGGACGGGGGGGCACTCATCCGGGTGGCGACGGTGGACTCGGCGGCCACCGCGATCGCGCCGGCGGTGGTCGAACCCGCCGGAATGTTCTGAGCCTCAGCCATGGCTGTCTTCGTGCTCTCTTCCTACGTCAAAGAATGTCTGCGGGACTCGGGCGGCCGGGACTAACCGACCGAACCCTCCATCTGCAGCTCGATCAGCCGGTTCAGCTCCAGGGCGTACTCCATGGGCAACTCACGCGCGATGGGCTCGACGAAGCCGCGCACGATCATGGCCATCGCCTCGAACTCCGTCAGACCGCGGCTCATCAGGTAGAAGAGCTGGTCGTCGGAGACCTTGGAGACGGTGGCCTCGTGGCCCATGGAGACGTCGTCCTCGCGGACGTCCACGTACGGGTACGTGTCCGAGCGGGAGATGGTGTCGACGAGGAGCGCGTCGCACAGCACGTTGGACTTCGAGCCGTGGGCACCCTCGCCGATCTCGACCAGGCCTCGGTACGAGGTGCGGCCGCCGCCCCGGGCCACCGACTTGGAGACGATGTTCGAGGAGGTGTTCGGCGCCATGTGGACCATCTTGGAGCCGGCGTCCTGGTGCTGGCCCTCGCCCGCGAAGGCGATGGAGAGGGTCTCGCCCTTGGCGTGCTCGCCCATCAGGTAGACGGCCGGGTACTTCATGGTGACCTTGGAACCGATGTTGCCGTCGATCCACTCCATGGTCGCGCCCTCGTACGCCACGGCGCGCTTGGTGACCAGGTTGTAGACGTTGTTCGACCAGTTCTGGATCGTCGTGTAGCGGCAGCGGCCGCCCTTCTTGACGATGATCTCGACGACGGCGCTGTGCAGCGAGTCCGAGGAGTAGATCGGGGCCGTGCAGCCCTCGACGTAGTGGACGTAGGCATCCTCGTCGACGATGATCAGCGTCCGCTCGAACTGGCCCATGTTCTCCGTGTTGATACGGAAGTAGGCCTGGAGCGGGATGTCGACCTTGACGCCCTTGGGGACGTAGATGAACGACCCGCCGGACCACACGGCGGTGTTCAGCGAGGCGAACTTGTTGTCGCCGACCGGGATGACCGTGCCGAAGTACTCCTGGAAGAGCTCCGGGTGCTCCTTGAGCGCGGTGTCCGTGTCGAGGAAGATGACGCCCTGCTCCTCCAGGTCCTCGCGGATCTGGTGGTAGACGACCTCGGATTCGTACTGGGCCGCGACACCGGCGACGAGGCGCTGCTTCTCCGCCTCCGGGATGCCGAGCTTGTCGTACGTGTTCTTGATGTCCTCCGGCAGGTCCTCCCACGAAGCGGCCTGCTTCTCGGTCGAACGCACGAAGTACTTGATGTTGTCGAAGTCGATGCCGGAGAGGTCGGAGCCCCAGTTCGGCATGGGCTTCTTGTCGAACAGCTTGAGGCCCTTGAGGCGGAGCTTCAGCATCCACTCGGGCTCGGACTTCTTCGCCGAGATGTCGCGGACGACATCCTCGGACAGACCCCGCTTGGCAGCGGCGCCGGCCGCGTCGGAGTCGGCCCAGCCGTATTCGTAGGTGCCCAGGCCATCGAGCTCAGGGTGAGCAGTCTCCGTGGTCATGCGGGGTTCCTCCCGGCCGTACTTGCAGATACTGATGTGTCGGTCTGTGTGGTGCTCGCGCTGCGCGGAATGAACGTGGTGCACACTCCGTCGCCGTGGGCGATGGTGGCGAGGCGCTGCACATGCGTCCCGAGCAGGCGTGAGAAGACCTCGGTCTCCGCCTCGCAGAGCTGCGGGAACTGCTCGGCCACGTGGGCGACCGGGCAGTGGTGCTGACAGAGCTGTTCACCGCTGTGCGGACCGGGAGCGCTCTTCGCCGTAGCAGCGTACCCGTCCGCGGTCAACGCCTTGGCCAGGGCCTCCGCGCGGTCCCCGGGGGCGGCCGCCTCGACGGCTTCCCGGTAGCTCCGCGCCTGCGTCTCCATCCGCGCCCTGGCGAAGGCGGCGACGGCCGCCTCGCCCTGCTCGCCCCCGCCGACCGACTGCGCGATCCAGCGCAGGGCGTCAGCGGCGAGGGTGTCGTAGGACTGGTCGAAGGCGTCGCGGCCGCAGTCGGTGAGCGCGAAGACCTTGGCGGGCCGACCCCGGGCGCGCGCACCGTACACACGCTGCTCACGGGGTTCGACCACGTCGTCGGTGACGAGCGTGTCGAGGTGGCGGCGGACGGCGGCCTGGGTGAGGCCGAGGCGCTGGGCGAGGTCGGCGACGGTGGACGGACCGTGGTCCAGGATCGAGCGCGCCACTCGGTTGCGGGTTGACCGCTCCCCGGTGGCGAGCTCCCCCTGGGGGGTCTCGATCTGCCGTTCGCCGTATTTCACAACGCCATTGTTGCGTAATTAGTCGAGCCCCGACAAGCCGTGACGGACGCCACTCCTGGTGGCCTCCATCACTAAGGGTTACCTTATTTGTCGACGCAGAGTTATTAGGAGGGGAGCATTCCGCTATTCGCCCGACCGGCTCCGGCAGGCCGGTGCACCGCTCCCACCAGCACACCTCCGCCCCCGATGTTTCCCGGCGCGGTGAACATCGAGTTCCGGAAAAGATCACGGAAAGCGGCCGGGGCCGTCCGAACGGCCGGAAAGAAAAGAACTTTCACCCACTACGCCGTGGTCACGAACGGACGGCCCGCACCCCCTCCACCCGGGGTCCCCGGCCCCTCGACCCCGGGGCCCGTGCACCCTCCCCCGGCTCCGTAGACTCACCCTTCATGAGCAACGACCCCGCCGTGGAGATCCGCGGACTGGTGAAGCGGTACGGCACCAAGAAAGCGGTGGACGGCCTGGACCTCACCGTCCGTACGGCCTCCGTCACAGCGGTCCTCGGACCCAACGGCGCGGGCAAGACGACCACGGTGGAGACCTGCGAGGGCTACCACCGCCCCGACGCCGGCACCGTCCGCGTCCTCGGCCTCGACCCGGTCGCCCAGGCCGGGGAGCTGCGCCCGCGGATCGGCGTGATGCTCCAGTCCGGGGGCGTCTACTCCGGAGCCCGCGCGGTCGAGATGCTGCGCCACATGGCCAAGCTGTACGCCGACCCGCTCGACGTCGACACCCTGGTGGAACGCCTCGGACTCGGCGGCTGCGGCCGCACCGCCTACCGCCGGCTCTCCGGCGGCCAGCAGCAGCGCCTGGCCCTGGCCATGGCCGTCGTGGGCCGCCCCGAACTGGTCTTCCTGGACGAGCCCACCGCCGGCCTGGACCCGCAGGCCCGCCGCGCGACCTGGGACCTCGTACGGGAGCTGCGCACCGACGGGGTCACCGTCGTCCTCACCACCCACCACATGGACGAGGCCGAGCAGCTCTCGGACGAGGTCGCCATCGTGGACGCGGGCCGGGTCATCGCCCACGGCAGCCCCGAGCAGCTCTGCCGGGGCGGCGCCGAGAACACCCTGCGCTTCACAGGCCGCCCCTCCCTCGACCTCGCCTCGCTGCTGAAGGCGCTGCCCGACGGCACCCAGGCCGCCGAGCTGGTCCCGGGCACCTACCGGGTCACCGGCGACGTCCACCCGCAGCTGCTGGCCACCGTCGCCTCCTGGTGCGCGCAGCACGGCGTGATGCCGGACAGCCTCACGGTGGAGCGGCACACCCTCGAAGACGTGTTCCTGGAACTGACCGGTAAGGAGCTGCGCGCATGAGCGCCGGTACGTTCACCCCCAATCCGGGGGCCGCGCCCGTGTCCCGCATGATCCTCGCGCAGACGGCCCTGGAGACCCGAATGCTGCTGCGCAACGGGGAGCAGCTCCTGCTGACCGTGATCATCCCGGCGCTGCTGCTCACCCTCTTCTCCGCCGTCGACATCATCACCGTGCCCGTCGAGGAGGGGGGCTCCGGGAAGTCCGTGGACTTCCTCGCCCCCGGCATCCTGGCGCTCGCCGTGATGTCCACCGCCTTCACGGGCCAGGCCATCGCCACCGGCTTCGACCGCCGCTACGGGATCCTCAAGCGGCTCGGGGCCTCTCCGCTGCCGCGCTGGGCCCTCATGGCCGCCAAGACCCTGTCGGTGCTGGTCACCGAGGTGCTGCAGGTCGCCCTGCTGACGGTGATCGCCCTCGCCCTGGGCTGGTCCCCGCACGGGAACCCGCTGTCGGTCGCCGCCCTGATCCTGCTGGGCACCGCCGCCTTCTCCGGGCTGGGGCTGCTGATGGCGGGAACGCTCAAGGCCGAGATGACCCTGGCCGCCGCCAATCTGGTCTTCCTGCTGCTGCTGGTCGGCGGCGGGGTGATCGTGCCCCTGGAGAAGTTCCCCGAGGCGGCGCAGTCCGTCCTCGGGCTGCTTCCCATCTCGGCCCTCTCCGACGGCCTGCGCGAGGTGCTCCAGCACGGTGCCGCGCTGCCGTGGGGCGACGCGGCCGTGCTCGCCGGCTGGGCCGTAGTCGGTCTGGGCGCCGCCGCGCGGCTCTTCCGCTGGGAATGAAACCCTTCCCCTCCCGCTGAGATTGCCGCGAGGATGGGCGCCTCCACACATGAAGCCGGGGGGCGGACATGGTGCAGCGGGAGGCCGTACTTCGGCTGGACGAGCAGTGGGCACAGGTGCGGTCGGGGGCGGCGCACGCGGGACCGGAGGAGCGCGAGCGGCTCCTCGACGCGCTCATCGGCGCCCTGCGCGCCCTCCCGGACGACCCGCAGTGCACCGCGCTGCTCGGGCTTCGCCTCGCCGACCGGGCCGCCCTGCGGTTCGCCACGGGGGACCGGGCGGGTGCGCTGGCCACGATCGAGGAGGCGCTGCGCAGCTCCGAGCGCGCGGCCCGGCACTCCGCCGAGTTCGCCCGCTGGTACGCCCGGGGGCTGATCAACCACGGGGTGTGGCTGGCCTGGCCGCTGAGCGACGGGGCCCGGCTGCCGAAGCACCCGCTGGGCCCGGCCGCCGGCGAGGGCCCGAGCGCCATGGAGCGGGCGGCCGGTGAGCGCGCCCGTGACCTGACCCGGACCGCGGTGGAGGTGTGGGCGGGCCTGGACCAGCACGATCCGGTCAACCGGCGGGGCCTCGCCCAGGCCAAGGTGTTCCTCGGCGACCGCCTCGCCGAGCTGGGCTTCGCCGAGGACGCGGTGGCCTGGGCCGTGGACGCGGAGTCCGACTTCCGGCAGCTGCTGCTCGCGGATCCCGGCGCCGAGGAGTCGGAGGAGGCCGAGGAGGCCCTCGACCACATCGGCCGCCAGCTGGAACTGCGGCTGCGCTTCCTGGCCTTCGAGTCCCTGGTCGGCCTGCGCGCGCGGGGGCTGATGCCCGAACGGCTGCTGCCGCAGGCCGTGGTGGCCGCCCGTATCCAGGGGGTGGAGGAGTCCGAGGTCGCGGCCCGGCTGCGCCTCGACCCCGAACAGGTGCGGACGATGCTGGAGGTCACGCCCTGGCTCGCGGTGTGGCGCGTGGAGGTGCGCGGTCCTGACGGCCTGTGGAACGTACTCCCTCATCCATGGCACAGCGCTGCGGAAGTGAGGAACCGGACGGCCGAGGACGTAGCGGGCGAATTGATACGGGGATTCCCGGGATCCGCGGACTACCCGGGCGACGGCGTCCCTTGGCGCATCCACGTGTGGTGGCACGAGGAGGGCGACCCGGCCGGGGCGAAGTTCCGGCTGGTCGCGGGCCCCGACGCACCCGCCGGCACCCCCTCGTGAAACTTTGCACAAGGCGCCGCCTACGATAGGTGCCGTGTTGAACCCCTTCGCTTACATCGCCGACCGCTGGACTCCGTCACCCCGGATCGTCCGGCGCGCGGCACTCGCCGCCCTCGTCATGAGCGTGGTCATCGTCGTCACCGGCGGCGCGGTGCGGCTGACCGGATCCGGTCTCGGCTGCGACACCTGGCCCAAGTGCACCGACGACAGCCTGATCGCGACGCAGGCCCAGGGCTTCCACGGCGCCATCGAGTTCGGCAACCGGATGCTGACGTACGTCCTCAGCGCGGCCGTCGGCTGGATCATCCTCGCTGCGCGCTCGGCCAAGCCCTGGCGCCACTCGCTGACGAAGCTCGGCTGGGTCCAGTTCGTGGTCGTGATGGCCAACGCCGTGCTCGGCGGCATCACCGTCATGACGGGCCTCAACCCGTACAGCGTGGCAGGGCACTTCCTGCTCGCCACCGCGCTCATCACGGTGACGACGGTCACCTGGCAGCGCACCGGCGAGGGCGACACCGCCCCCCGCCCGCGCGTACCGGGCCCGGTGCGCAAGCTGTCGTGGGCGCTGATCGCCACCACCCTCGTGCTGATCGCGGCGGGCACGGTGGTCACCGGTTCCGGACCGCACGCGGGCGACAGCAGCGAGATCAGGCGGATGCCGTTCGACTGGACGTCCACCGCCCACGTGCACGCCGTCGCCGCCTGGCTGGTGTGCGCGCTGGCCGTCGCGATGTGGCTGGTGCTGCGCGTGGTCGACGCCCCCGTCGACACCCGGGCGCGCGCCCGCGACCTGCTGATCGTGCTGCTCGCCCAGGGCGGCATCGGCTACGTGCAGTTCTTCACCGACCTGCCCGAGGTCCTCGTGGCCGCGCACATGCTGGGCTCCTGCCTGGTGTGGATCGCCGTGCTCCGGGTCGCGCTGAGCCTGCGCGAGCGGCCGTCCGAACAGGCGGGGATCCCGGCCCAGGGCGACCCGCAGCTCTCCGCCGTCTGAGCCGTGCGGGCTCGGGGGACGCGGGCCGGAGGCGCGTGGACCGAAGGGCCGCACGAGCCGGGCGGCACGCGAGCTGAGAGGCACGGGCTGAAGAGCGCCTGGGCTGAGGGCCTCCTGGGCTAGGGACCGTCCAGTCGGTAGACGCGGCGGGCGTTGCCCGCCGCGACCATGGCGGCCACGCGCTCCGCGTCCCGCCAGGACCAGGACCCCTCCGCGACCCAGCCGCCCAGCACCCGGCCCAGCGCCTCCCGGAACGCCAGGGCGCCCACCGCGTGCAGTTCCGGCAGCCGCCGCCCGCCGCTGGAGAACAGCAGTTTCCCGAACGGCGCGAGCTCGAGCAGCTCGGCCAGGACCGCTGCGGCCCCCGACCCGGTCCGCCCGAGGGCCGGTCCGGTGTCGGCGTAGACGTGCGGGAAGGCCGCCGCGAGCCGCGCCGCGTGCCGGTGGTGGTGCGTAGGTCCGCCGAGCAGCACCAGCCGCGCGCCCAGGCCCGCGGTGGCCTCTACGAACTCCGTCAGCGGCTCCGGATCGCCCGCGCCCGTGTGCAGCTGGAGCGGCAGCCCGGACGACACCGCGCTCCACAACAGGTGCCGCAGGAGTACGGGGTCCCGTACGGCCCCGCCCCTGGCCCGTCCGGCCAGCCACCGGCCGGCCGCCCCGCGCACCTCGCCCGGACCGGGCGGAACGGGTGCGAGGGCCGGGGTGCCCGCACCGTCGAAGGCGGCCGCGCAGGTGAAGGCGGCGGCCCCGGCGGCGGCGTGGTGGACGGCTTCGGCGAGATTGGCGAGGAAGGCGGACACCGTGCCGGAGGTGTCGGCGACCTGCTCGGCCAGCAACTCCAGCCGGACCGATTCGAAGGCCTCGGCGTCCCCGGAGAGCGCCAGCTCCTTGGGCCCGGTGAGGTCCCCGGCCGCCCCGGTGTCGACGAGGAAGGCGGCGACCCCGGATCCCCTGAGCAGCCGCCGCGCGGACTCGGCCGCGCCCAGCTCGCGCCGCCGGGCCAGATAGCGGGCGGGGGCGGCGTGCGGCTCCAGCCCCAGCAGCGGCGGGCACCAGCGGCGCACCGCGAAACCGGTCTGGGTGTCGAAGAAGGTGGTGCCCGCGGCGGGCGGGGCGGCCGAGCGGACCAGCTGGGCCTCGAAGGTGCCCAGGCCCAGCTCCGTACGGAGTACTCCCTGGCAGTACTGGTCCACCAGGGGCGGCGTTTCGATCATCCGGGCATCCCGTTGCGGACGTGAGGAAGGGGCTTCCACACGTCCTAACGGGTGAGCGGGGTGTGAGGTGTTGCTCGCGCTGTTGACCGAGAACCTAGTTCTCGCGTCCGCCGAGCTGGATGCCGGCCATCCGTGTCCACTCGTAGGGGCCGGTGCGCACGCGCGCCGCGAACTCCCCGTCGAACTCCTCGTGGAGGGTCAGCCCGGCCTTTTCGGCGGCCAGCTGCGCCACCGCGAAGGTCGGCGCCACCAGGTCGCCCCAGCCGCCGTCCGAACCCACGAGCACGATCCGGGTGCCGGCCTGGCCCATGTGGGCGAGCTGGCCCTCGGCGCCGCCGTGCTGCTTGGCGAAGGCGCCGATCTGCTTGGCGAGCTTCGCCGCCGTACGGTCCTGCTTCTTGTCCGCGGCGCCTGCGGTGTCCGCTGCGCCTGCGGTGTCTGCGGTGTCTCCCATGGAGGGCATGCTACCGGCGAGTAATCAGCGGAGGAAGGGATCCACGGCCACTGCCACGAACAGCAGCGACACGTAGGTGATCGACCAGTGGAACAGGCGCATCTCCTTGAGCTTCACGCCCGTCACGCCGGCCTTGGCCCGTGCGTGCAGCGCGTGCGCCTCCCACAGCCACCAGCCGCCCGCCGCCAGCGCGACCGCGGTGTAGAACCAGCCGGTGTAGCCCAGCGGGGTCAGCAGCAGCGAGACCGCCACCATCACCCAGCTGTAGAGGACGATCTGGCGCGCCACGGCCTTGTTGCCCGCCACGACGGGGAGCATCGGCACGCCGGCGCGCGCGTAGTCGTCCTTCACCTTCATCGACAGCGGCCAGTAGTGCGGCGGCGTCCAGAAGAAGATGACGAGGAAGAGGATGACCGCTGCCCAGGAGAGCTCGTTCGTGACCGCGGACCAGCCGATGAGCACCGGCATGCAGCCCGCGATGCCGCCCCACACGATGTTCTGGGCGGTGCGCCGCTTCAGCAGCATCGTGTAGACCACGACGTAGAAGAGGAGCGCCCCGAGCGACAGGGCCGCCGACAGCCAGTTGACGAGCAGGCCGAAGAACAGGGTGGAGACCACCGCGAGCGTGAGGCCGAAGGCCAGGCACTCCCGCGGGCTGACCATCCCGGTCACCAGCGGGCGCTGCGAGGTCCGGTCCATCAGCGCGTCGATGTCGCGGTCGATGTACATGTTCAGCGCGTTGGCGCCGCCCGCGGACAAGTAACCGCCGAAGCAGGTCACGAGGACCAGCCACAGTGACGGCACGCCCTGTTCGGCGAGGAACATCACCGGCACTGTGGTGATCAGCAGAAGTTCGATGATCCGCGGCTTGGTCAATGCCACGAAAGCCATGACGCGGGTCCCGAACGGCCGGTGACCGGGGCTCGTCCCGAGCACCGCCGCTGGACGGGATTCGACGGCCGTCACGCACACCCCTGAGAGAGAATCCAGCAAGCTCCGACTCGGGCCATTCACAACATGAAGGCCCGGTTAAGGCTTGCGCGTACCACGCCACTGTAGACGTTGCACTTACGTCGCCCGGCGCCGGGGTCGCCTCGTGTTGGGCCGATCGGACCGTGCATACCTACGGGGGACGCCGCGGTCCGGGCCCCCGTGCGCGGGTGAACACGGGTCGGCGGCGCGGTGACGGACTGCCTGCACTCGAATAGCTGCACGCCGTTGCGGGGGTAGGCTCGGAATCGCGCCGGTGCACCGTTCGTCACCGGGATTCATACATGTGGAGAGGAGCCCTGACCCACGGTGAGCACCAAGCCGACCACCACAGAGCTCGAGTGGACCGAACTGGACCAGCGGGCCGTCGACACCGCCCGCATCCTGGCCGCCGACGCGGTCCAGAAGGTCGGAAACGGCCACCCCGGTACGGCGATGAGCCTGGCCCCCGCCGCGTACACCCTCTTCCAGAAGGTGATGCGGCACGACCCGGCGGACCCCGAGTGGGTGGGCCGCGACCGCTTCGTGCTCTCCGCGGGGCACTCGTCCCTGACGCTCTACACCCAGCTGTACCTCGGCGGGTTCGGGCTCGAGCTGGACGACCTCAAGGCGTTCCGCACCTGGGGCTCGAAGACCCCCGGCCACCCGGAGTACGGCCACACGGCCGGCGTGGAGACCACCACCGGCCCCCTCGGCCAGGGCGTCGCCAACGCGGTGGGCATGGCCATGGCCGCCCGCTACGAGCGCGGCCTGTTCGACCCGGAGGCCGCCCCGGGCACCTCCCCGTTCGACCACATGGTCTACGCGATCGCGGGCGACGGCTGCCTCCAGGAGGGCATCTCCCACGAGGCGTCCGCGCTGGCCGGCCACCAGAAGCTCGGCAACCTCGTGCTGCTGTGGGACGACAACCACATCTCCATCGAGGGTGACACGGAGACGGCCGTCTCCGAGGACACCATCAAGCGCTACGAGGCGTACGGCTGGCACGTCCAGCGCGTCGCGCAGCAGGAGAACGGCGACCTCGACCCGAAGGCGCTGTTCGCCGCCCTCCAGGCCGCCAAGGCCGAGACCGGGCGCCCGTCCTTCATCGCGGCCCGCTCGATCATCGCCTGGCCCGCCCCGGATGCCCAGAACACCGAGGCGGCGCACGGCTCCGCGCTCGGCGACGACGAGGTCGCGGCCACCAAGCGCGTCCTCGGCTTCGACCCGGAGCAGACCTTCGAGGTCTCCGACGAGGTCATCGCGCACACCCGCAAGGCCCTCGACCGCGGCCGCGAGGCCAAGGCCGCCTGGGAGAAGGACTTCTCCGCCTGGCGCACCGCCAACCCGGAGCGCGCCGCCTCGTTCGACCGCATCAACGCCAACGAGCTGCCCGCGGGCTGGGAGGACGAGCTCCCCGTCTTCGAGGCCGGCAAGGGCGTCGCCACCCGCGCCGCCTCCGGCAAGGTGCTCCAGGCCCTCGGCGCGGTCATCCCGGAGCTGTGGGGCGGCTCGGCCGACCTGGCCGGCTCCAACAACACCACCATCGACAAGAACTCCTCGTTCCTGCCGAAGGACAACCCGCTGCCGGAGGCCGACCCGTACGGCCGCACCATCCACTTCGGCATCCGCGAGCACGCCATGGCCGCGGCCATGAACGGCATCGCCCTGCACGGCCACACCCGTGTCTACGGCGGCACCTTCCTGGTGTTCTCCGACTACATGCGCAACGCCGTGCGCCTGTCGTCCCTGATGCACCTGCCGGTGACCTACGTGTGGACGCACGACTCCGTCGGTCTCGGCGAGGACGGCCCGACCCACCAGCCGGTCGAGCACCTGGCCTCGCTGCGCGCCATCCCGGGCCTGAACGTCGTCCGCCCGGCCGACGCCAACGAGACCGCGATCGCCTGGCGCGAGATCCTCAAGCGCCACACCAAAGTGTTCGGCAAGGGCGCCCCGCACGGTCTGGCGCTCACCCGCCAGGGCGTGCCGACCTACGAGCGCAACGAGGACGCCGCCAAGGGCGGATACGTGCTCTTCGAAGCCGAGGGCGGTCCCGCCCAGGTCGTGCTCATCGGCACCGGCTCCGAGGTCCACCTCGCCGTCGGGGCCCGCGAGCAGCTCCAGGCCGAGGGCGTCCCGACCCGGGTGGTCTCCATGCCGTCCGTCGAGTGGTTCGAGGAGCAGCCGCAGGAATACAAGGACAGCGTCCTGCCCTCCTCGGTGAAGGCCCGCGTCGCGGTCGAGGCCGGCATCGGCCTGACCTGGCACCGGTACGTCGGCGACGCCGGCCGCATCGTGTCGCTGGAGCACTTCGGCGCCTCCGCCGACGCGAAGGTGCTGTTCCGCGAGTTCGGCTTCACCGCCGAGGCCGTGACCGCCGCCGCCAAGGACTCCCTCGCCGCCGCCGCGCGCTGACGCCGGTCCAGAACCAAGTAGGAGATGTAATCCCATGACAGACGCACTCAAGCGCCTCTCCGACGAAGGCGTGGCGATCTGGCTGGACGACCTGTCCCGCAAGCGCATCACGTCCGGCAACCTGGCCGAGCTCATCGACCAGTCGCACGTGGTCGGTGTCACCACCAACCCGGCGATCTTCCAGAAGGCGATCAGCGGCGGCGAGGGCTACGAGCAGCAGCTCACCGACCTCGCGACCCGCAAGGTCACCGTCGAAGAGGCCCTGCGCATGATCACCACGGCGGACGTCCGCGACGCCGCCGACATCCTGCGCCCCGTCTACGACCGCACCGACGGCCAGGACGGCCGCGTGTCGATCGAGGTCGACCCGCGCCTGGCGCACAACACGCCGGCGACCGTCGCCGAGGCCAAGCAGCTGGCCTGGCTGGTGGACCGCCCGAACACGCTCATCAAGATCCCGGCGACCAAGGCCGGCCTGCCGGCGATCACCGAGGTCATCGGCAAGGGCATCAGCGTCAACGTCACGCTGATCTTCTCGCTGGAGCGCTACCGCGAGGTCATGGACGCGTACCTGGCGGGCCTGGAGAAGGCCAAGGCCGCGGGCCTGGACCTGTCCCTGATCCACTCGGTCGCCTCCTTCTTCGTGTCCCGCGTGGACAGCGAGATCGACAAGCGCCTGGACGCCGTGGGCACCGACGAGGCGAAGGCCCTCAAGGGCAAGGCGGCGCTCGCCAACGCGCGTCTGGCCTACGAGGCGTACGAAGAGGTGTTCTCCTCGGACCGCTGGGCCGCCCTGGAGCGCGTCGGAGCCAACAAGCAGCGTCCGCTGTGGGCCTCGACGGGCGTCAAGGACCCGGCGTACAAGGACACCCTTTACGTGGACGACCTGGTCGCCCCGAACACGGTGAACACCATGCCGGAGGCCACCCTGGAGGCCGCCGCCGACCACGGGCAGATCACGGGCGACACCGTGCGCGGCTCCTACGAGCAGGCCCGCGCCGAGCTCGACGCGGTCGCGAAGCTGGGCATTTCGTACGACGATGTGGTGCAGCTGCTCGAGGACGAGGGCGTCGAGAAGTTCGAGGCGTCCTGGAACGACCTGCTGAAGTCGACCGAGGCGGAGCTTGAGCGCCTTGCCCCCACGGAGGCCTGAACACCTTGTCTGTGAACGGAGCGAACCCGCTTCGTGACGCACAGGACCGGCGGCTCCCGCGCATCGCGGGGCCGTCCGGCCTGGTCATTTTCGGCGTTACGGGTGACCTGTCGCGCAAGAAGCTGATGCCTGCCGTCTACGACCTGGCCAATCGCGGCCTGCTCCCGCCCGGCTTCTCGCTGATCGGGTTCGCCCGCCGCGAGTGGGAGCACGAGGACTTCGCCCAGGAGGTGTACGAGGCCGTCAAGGAGCACTCGCGCACCCCGTTCCGGGAAGAGGTCTGGGCGCAGCTGGTGCAGGGCTGCCGATTCGTGCAGGGCGACTTCGACGACGACGCCGCCTTCGAGACCCTGAAGGCGACGATCGACGAGCTGGACAAGGCGCAGGGCACGGGCGGCAACTTCGCCTTCTACCTGTCCGTCCCGCCCAAGTTCTTCCCCAAGGTGGTCCAGCAGCTCAAGGACCACGGCCTGGCGCAGAAGGAAGGCTCCTGGCGGCGCGCCGTCATCGAGAAGCCCTTCGGCCACGACCTGAAGAGCGCCGAGGAGCTCAACAAGGTCGTTCACGAGGTCTTCCCCCGTGACGAGGTCTTCCGGATCGACCACTACCTCGGCAAGGAGACCGTCCAGAACATCCTGGCGCTCCGCTTCGCCAACACCATGTTCGAGCCGATCTGGAACCGGTCGTACGTCGACCACGTGCAGATCACCATGGCCGAGGACATCGGCATCGGCGGCCGGGCCGGGTACTACGACGGCATCGGCGCGGCCCGTGACGTCATCCAGAACCACCTGCTGCAGCTGCTCGCGCTCACCGCGATGGAGGAGCCCGGCTCCTTCCACCCCAAGGCGCTGGTGGCGGAGAAGCTCAAGGTGCTCACCGCCGTGCAGCTGCCCGAGGACCTGGGCAAGCACACGGTGCGCGGCCAGTACGCGGCGGCGTGGCAGGGCGGCGAGAAGGTCGTCGGGTACCTCGAAGAGGACGGCATCGACCCCAAGTCGAAGACCGACACCTACGCGGCCATCCGGCTGGAGATCAACAACCGCCGCTGGGCGGGCGTCCCCTTCTACCTGCGCACCGGCAAGCGCCTGGGCCGCCGGGTGACCGAGATCGCCGTGGTCTTCAAGCGCGCCCCGTACCTGCCGTTCGAGTCGGGCGCGACCGAGGAGCTGGGGCAGAACGCGCTGGTCATCCGGGTCCAGCCGGACGAGGGCGTGACGGTCCGCTTCGGTTCCAAGGTTCCGGGCACCTCGATGGAGGTCCGGGACGTCACGATGGACTTCGCCTACGGCGAGTCCTTCACGGAGTCGAGCCCCGAGGCGTACGAGCGGCTCATCCTCGACGTGCTCCTCGGCGACGCGAACCTCTTCCCGCGTCACCAGGAAGTCGAGCTCTCCTGGAACATCCTCGACCCGATCGAGGAGTACTGGGACAAGCACGGCAAGCCCGCGCAGTACCCGTCGGGCACCTGGGGGCCGGTCGAGGCGGACGAGATGCTCGCACGAGACGGACGGAGCTGGCGCCGGCCATGAAGATCGACCTCACGGAGACCAACTCCAGCAAGATCAATGCCGCGATGGTGCAGGCACGCCGGGACATCGGCACGCCGGCCATCGGCATGGTCCTCACGCTGGTGATCGTGACCGACGAGGAGAACGCGTACGACGCGCTCAAGTCGGCGAACGACGCGTCCCACGAACACCCCTCGCGGATCGTCGTCGTCATCAAGCGGGTCAGCCGCTCCCCCCGCAGCCGCCGCGACGCCCGGCTCGACGCGGAGATCCGCGTCGGGGCGGACTCCGGCAGCGGTGAGACGGTCGTGCTCCGCCTTCACGGCGAACTGGTCGACCACGCCCAGTCGGTGGTTCTCCCCCTGCTCCTGCCGGACGCCCCGGTGGTCGTCTGGTGGCCGGACGGTGCGCCCGCGGACCTGGCGGGCGATCCGCTGGGGACGCTGGGCCAGCGCCGGATCTCGGACACGTACTCCTGCGAGGACCCGACCCGGGAACTCAGCGCCCGGGGGGCGGCGTACGCCCCGGGGGACACGGACCTTTCGTGGACCCGCATCACCCCGTGGCGTTCGATGCTGGCTGCCGCGCTGGACCAGCAGCAGCTGTCGGTCACCTCGGCGATCGTCGAGGGCGAGGACGAGAACCCGAGCTGCGAGCTGCTGGCCATGTGGCTGGCGGACCGGCTCAAGGTCCCGGTCACGCGCACGCTGTCGTCGGGCCCCGGCCTGACGGCGGTACGCCTGTCGACCAAGGACGGCGACATCGTCCTGGACCGCGCGGACGGGGCACTGGCCACGCTGTGCATGCCGGGGCAGCCCGACCGTGCGGTGGCGCTCAAGCGCCGCGACACGGCCGAGCTCCTGGCGGAGGAGCTGCGCCGGCTGGACCCGGACAACACGTACGAGTCCGCGCTGAAGTTCGGCGTGACCAGGCTCCAGCCGTCGGCTCAGCCGGCCCCGGCCAAGCCCGAGGCGGAGGCGAAGCCCGAAGCCCCGGCGAAGCCCGGGGCGGAGGCCGAGCAGGAGCCCCCGAAGCCGGCCGCCAAGCCGTCGAAGAAGGCCGCGAACAAGTAACGGGGCCCTGCGGGGCTCTCCCCCACCCCGCCCTTCCTCCGAGCCCGGTATGGGGAAGGGGCGGGGTGGGGGAAGGGCCCCGCGCAGCGGCACCCGCACCACCGCACCCCGGAACTACACAAAAGGCGGCAACACCATGGGTATGACGACTCCCCAGGTCGTCGTCCACCGGGACAAGGAGCTGATGGCCCAGGCCACCGCGGCCCGGCTCATCACGAAGATCGTGGATGCGCAGGCGGCCCGCGGCACCGCGTCCGTGGTCCTCACCGGCGGACGCAACGGCAACGGCCTCCTCGCGGCACTGGCCACCGCCCCCGCCCGCGACGCCGTCGACTGGGCGCGGCTCGACCTCTGGTGGGGCGACGAGCGGTACGTCCCCGCCGACGACCCCGAGCGCAATCACACCCAGGCCCGCGAGGCCCTCCTGGACTCGGTCCCGGTGGACCCCGCCCGCGTGCACGTGATGCCGGCCTCGGACGGCCCGTACGGGGCCGACGTCGACGCGGCCGCCGCCGCCTACGCGGCCGAGCTGGCGAAGGCGGCCGGCCCCGAGGACCACGGTCCGGTCCCCCGCTTCGACGTGCTGATGCTGGGCGTGGGCCCGGACACGCACGTGGCCTCGCTCTTCCCGGAGCACCCGGCGGCCCGCGAGAGCGAGCGGACGGTGGTCGGCGTCCACGGCGCCCCGAAGCCCCCGCCCACCCGGATCTCGCTGACGCTCCCGGCGATCCGGGCGGCCCGTGAGGTCTGGCTGCTGGCGGCGGGCGAGGACAAGGCCGGTGCGGTGTCCATCGCGCTCGGCGGCGCGGGCGGGGTCCAGGCCCCGGCCGCGGCCGCCTACGGCCGCTCCCGCACCCTGTGGCTGCTGGACCGGGCGGCGGCGGCCAAGCTCCCGACCGGGATGTACCCCCCGGCCTCCTGACCGGTACGACGCGAAGGGCCCGCTCTCCCGAGGAGAGCGGGCCCTCCGTCGTCGGCCGTCAGCTCCGGCCGCGCAGCTTCCGGTACGTGGCCACCAGCGCCTTCGTCGAGGCGTCCAGGCCCGGCACGTCCGCGCCCTCGGTCAGGGCGGGCTCGACGCGCTTGGCGAGCACCTTGCCGAGCTCGACGCCCCACTGGTCGAAGGAGTCGATGTCCCACACCGCGCCCTGGACGAACACCTTGTGCTCGTACAGCGCGATCAGCTGGCCCAGCACCCCCGGGGTGAGCTCGGTCGCCAGGATCGTGGTCGTCGGGTGGTTGCCGTGGAAGGTCTTGTGCGGGACCAGCGACTCCGGCGCCCCCTCGGCGCGCACCTCGTCGGCCGTCTTGCCGAAGGCCAGCGCCTGGGTCTGCGCGAAGAAGTTGGCCATGAGCAGGTCGTGCTGGGCCGCCGGGGCCGCCTCCAGCTCGGCCACCGGCTTCGCGAAGCCGATGAAGTCCGCGGGGATCACCTTCGTCCCCTGGTGGATCAGCTGGTAGTAGGCGTGCTGCCCGTTGGTGCCGGGCGTGCCCCAGACCACCGGGCCGGTCTGCCACTCGACCGGATTGCCGTCGCGGTCCACGGACTTGCCGTTGGACTCCATGTCCAGCTGCTGCAAGTACGCGGTGAAGCGCGAGAGGTAGTGGCTGTACGGGAGCACCGCGTGCGACTGCGCGTCGAAGAAGGCGCCGTACCAGATCCCCAACAGGCCCATCAGGAGCGGGGCGTTCTCCTCCGCCGGTGCCGTGCGGAAGTGCTGGTCCATCAGACGGAAACCGGCCAGCATGTCACGGAAGGCGCCCGGGCCGATCGCGATCATCAGGGAGAGGCCGATGGCCGAGTCGAAGGAGTAGCGGCCGCCGACCCAGTCCCAGAACTCGAACATGTTGGCCGGATCGATGCCGAAGTCGGTGACCTTCTCGGCGTTGGTCGACAGAGCGACGAAGTGCCGTGCCACGGCCTTCTGGTCGCCGCCGAGGCCCGCCAGCAGCCAGCCGCGCGCCGAGGTGGCGTTGGTGATGGTCTCGATGGTGGTGAAGGTCTTGGAGGCGATGATGAACAGCGTCTCGGCCGGGTCCAGGTCCCGCACGGCCTCGTGGAGGTCCGCGCCGTCGACGTTGGACACGAAGCGCACGGTCAGGCCGCGGTCGGCGAAGGCGCGCAGGGCGTCGTACGCCATGGCCGGACCGAGGTCGGAGCCGCCGATGCCGATGTTGACGACGTTCTTGATGCGCTTGCCGGTGAAGCCGGTCCACTCCCCCGACCTGACCTGGTCGGCGAAGGCGGCCATCTTGTCCAGGACGGCGTGCACGCCGGGGACCACGTCCTCGCCGTCCACCTCGACGACGACGTCCCTCGGCGCGCGCAGGGCGGTGTGCAGCACCGCCCGGTCCTCGGTCGTGTTGATCTTGTCGCCGCGGAACATCGCCTCGCGCAGCTCGGCCACGCCCGTGGCCGCGGCCAGCTCGCGGAGCAGCGCGAGCGTCTCGTCGGTGACGAGGTGCTTCGAGTAGTCGATGTACAGGTCCCCGACCCGCAGGGTGTAGCCGGCGCCGCGGCCGGGATTCTCCTCGAACAGCTCCCGCAGATGCGTCTGCCCGAATTCCTCCCGGTGCTTGCCCAGTGCAAGCCACTCGGGCGTCCGGTTGACCTTCGTACCGCTGCCTGCGTTCATCTCGGACATCAACCCGTTTCTTCCGTCCTGTCGTGCCCCGCCGTTCTCCAACTTAAGGGATCAGAAGCGGCTCAACGCACACAAAGAGGCCCGGCCCCGCAGGAGATGATTCCTGCGGAGCCGGGCCTCACGTCACACACTTGGGGCGGTGTCAGATCTCGCCGCGGAGTTTGGCGAGCGCCTCGGCGAGGATCGCCTCGCCGTCGGCGTCCGAGCGCCGTTCCCGTACGTACGCCAGGTGCGTCTTGTACGGTTCGGTGCGCGGCGGCGCGGGCGGGTTGTCCCGGTCCTGGCCGGCCGGGAACCCGCAGCGCGGGCAGTCCCAAGTGTCCGGCACCTGTGCATCGCTGGCGAAGCTCGGCTGCGTCTCGTGCCCGTTCGAGCACCAGAAGGAGATGCGCAGGCGGGGCGCGGACTCGCCGCGCTCTGCCTCACCCATCGGCCCCGCTCCGACCCGGCTACCACGGATCGCGTTGCCACTTGCCACGGTCGTAACTCCCTGCGTGATGGTGCCGCGGAGTGTGAGTGGAATTTCCGCCGCGGAGCGCCCAAGTCTACGTAAGGCCCAACGCACGTCCAGTGAGCGGAGTTACTGATTCCGCGCTGTGAACGCCGGACCTCATGATAGGCCGGGCACCACCGACAGGACTGCCGGAATGGCCAGAACGGTCAGCTGCTCGACTTCATCAGCAGACCGAGCGCGACGATGCACGCGAACCACAGCAGACCCACGACGACGGTGATGCGGTCCAGGTTGCGCTCCGCGACGGAGGAACCGCCGACCGACGACTGCATTCCGCCGCCGAACATGTCGGAGAGGCCGCCGCCCTTGCCCTTGTGCATCAGCACGAGCAGCATCAGCAGGGCGCTGAAGACGATCAGGGCGATCGAGAACCCCATAATCACGGCTGATTCCTACTTTCTGGCTTTTTCAGGCTTTCCGGCTTTGCGGGATGTGCGCGGGGGCCGGGGGCTGATGGCTCAGCCCCCGGCCCCCGCAAGGGTACGACGGATCGGCCCTACCGCATACTCACTGGTCGCGGAAGCGGACGATCTTGACGAACTCCTCCGCGTCCAGCGCCGCGCCGCCGATCAGGGCGCCGTCGACGTCGGGCTGGGCCATGATCGCCGCGATGTTCCCGGACTTCACGGAGCCGCCGTACTGGATGCGGACCTTGTCGGCCAGCTCCTGCGAGTACAGCTCCGCGAGGCGGGTGCGGATCGCCCCGCAGACCTCCTGCGCGTCGTCGGGGGTGGCGACCTCGCCGGTGCCGATGGCCCAGACGGGCTCGTAGGCGATCACGATGGACTCGACCTGCTCGGCCGGGACGTCCTTGAGGCCGCCGTCGAGCTGGCTCAGCGTGTACGGGACCTGCTGGCCGGCCTTGCGGACGTCCAGACCCTCGCCGACGCACAGGATCGGGGTGATCCCGTGCCGGTAGGCGGCCTTGACCTTGGCGTTGCAGATCTCGTCCGTCTCGCCGTGGTACTGGCGGCGCTCGCTGTGGCCGACGGCCACGTACGTGCACTTCAGCTTCGCCAGCATGGAGCCGGAGATCTCACCGGTGTAGGCGCCGGAGTCCTGCGCGGAGAGGTCCTGGGCGCCGTACTTGATCTTCAGCTTGTCGCCGTCGACCAGGGTCTGGACCGAGCGCAGGTCGACGAAGGGCGGCAGGACCGCGACCTCGACGGCGTCGTAGTCCTTGTCGGCGAGCGCGAAGGCGAGCTTCTGGACGTGGGCGATGGCCTCGAGGTGGTTGAGGTTCATCTTCCAGTTGCCCGCCATCAGCGGGGTACGGCCGTTCACAGCGTCAGACATAAGGGGTCAGCCCTCCAGGGCGGCGAGGCCGGGGAGCGTCTTGCCCTCGAGGTATTCGAGGGAGGCGCCGCCACCGGTCGAGATGTGGCCGAAAGCATTCTCGTCGAAGCCGAGGATGCGGACCGCGGCGGCGCTGTCTCCGCCGCCGACGACGGTGAAGGCGCTGCTGTCGAGCAGTGCCTGGGCGATGGCCGTGGTACCGCCGGCGTAGTCGGGGTGCTCGAAGACGCCGACGGGGCCGTTCCAGAAGACGGTCTTGGCATCGGCGATCTTCGACGCGTACAGCTCGCGCGTCCTGGGGCCGATGTCCAGGCCCTCCTTATCGGCGGGGATCTTGTCCGCGTCCACGGTCTCGAACTCGGCCGGGGTCTTGCCCTTGAGGTCCGGGAAGTCCGGGGAGACCAGCACGTCGACCGGGAGGACCAGCTCGACGCCGGTCTTCTCGGCGCGCTCCATGTACTCCTTGACCTTGTCCACCTGGTCCTTCTGGAGCAGGGAGATGCCGACCTCGTAGCCCTTGGCGTAGAGGAAGGTGTAGGCCATGCCGCCGCCGATGAGGATGCGGTCGGCCTTGCCGAGCAGCTCGTCGATGACGGCCAGCTTGTCGGAGACCTTGGCGCCGCCGAGGACCACGACGTACGGGCGCTCGACCTCGGCGGTGAGCTTCTTCAGGACGCCGACCTCGGTGGCGATGAGGTAGCCGGCCGCGTGCGGGAGGCGCGCGGGCAGGTCGAAGACCGAGGCGTGCTTGCGGTGGACGGCGCCGAAGCCGTCGCCGACGTAGACGTCGGCGAGCCCGGCGAGCTGGTCCGCGAACGCGCCGCGCTCGGCGTCGTCCTTCGAGGTCTCACCGGCGTTGAAGCGCAGGTTCTCGATGACGGCCACCTGGCCGTCGGCGAGGGCCGCGACGGTCTCCTTGGCGGAGGCGCCGACGGTGTCGGTGGCGAAGGCGACGTCCGCACCGAGCAGTTCACCGAGGCGCGTGGCGGCGGGGGCGAGCGAGAAGGCCGGCTCCACGCCGGTTCCCTTGGGCCGGCCCAGGTGCGAGGCCACGATGACGCGGGCGCCGGCGGCGGCGAGCTTCGCGATCGTGGGCTGGACGGCGCGGATGCGGCCGTCGTCGGTGATGGTGCCTTCGGCCAGCGGGACGTTCAGGTCCGCGCGGACGAAGACCCGCTTGCCCTTGACGCCCTCGGCGAGGAGTTCATCGATCGTCTTCATGTGTACCTACTCCTTTGTGCCCTTCACTCGAAGGGCGAGGAAGGGAGAACGAGGCAAGCAACAGGGCCCGTGCGGCGCTTCGTCGCGCTGCTCGGACCCTGTGCTCACATCGTGGTGCCTTGCCTACGTGCTTAGAGCTGACCGCCGACGAAGACGGTGAGGTCGACGAGACGGTTGGAGTAGCCCCACTCGTTGTCGTACCAGCCGACGACCTTAACCTGCGTGCCTTCCTGGACCATGGTCAGGGAGGAGTCGAAGGTGCAGGACGCGGGCCAGTTCACGATGTCGGAAGAGACGATCGCGTCCTCGGTGTAGTCGAGGATGCCCTTGAGCTGCCCCTCGGCGGCCTTCTGGAAGGCCGCGTTGATCTCTTCCACGGTGGTCTCGCGGGAGAGCTCCAGGACCAGGTCGGTGACCGAACCGGTCGGAACCGGGACGCGCATGGCGATGCCGTCCAGCTTGCCCTTGAGCTGCGGCAGGACCAGAGCGGTGGCCTTGGCGGCACCGGTGGAGGTCGGGATGATGTTCTCGGCGGCGGCGCGGGCACGGCGCAGGTCCGAGTGCGGGAAGTCCAGGATGCGCTGGTCGTTCGTGTACGCGTGGACCGTCGTCATCATGCCCTTGACGATGCCGAAGTTCTCGTCGAGGACCTTGGCCATCGGCGCCACGCAGTTGGTGGTGCAGGAGGCGTTGGAGATGACGTGGTGGTTGGCCGCGTCGTACTTGTCCTGGTTGACGCCCATCACGATGGTGATGTCCTCGTCCTTGGCCGGAGCCGAGATGAGGACCTTCTTCGCACCGGCCGCGATGTGCTTGGCGGCGTCGGCCTTCTTGGTGAAGATGCCGGTCGACTCGATGACGATGTCGGCGCCCAGCTCACCCCAGGGGAGGTTCGCGGGGTCGCGCTCGGCGAAGGTCTTGAACGTCTGGCCACCGACGGTGATGCTGTCGTCGGTGTGGCTGACCTCGTGCTTCAGCCGGCCCAGGATGGTGTCGTACTTGAGCAGATGCACCAGGGTCGCGTTGTCAGTCAGGTCGTTGACACCGACGATCTCGATGTCCGCTCCCTGCTCCAGGAGCGCCCGGAAATAGTTACGGCCAATGCGGCCAAAACCGTTGATGCCTACGCGGATCGTCACGAACCGATCTCCTCGTTGGTGCGCCGGTTAGTGCGCCGGCGAGCTGAAATGGGATGTCCCCGACCGCTTACGACCCTACCTCTCCGTGAGCTTTTGGGTGACATCGGTCGGGGCCTGACACGCCCCCCGGTCCCGTACCTGACGCTCCGGAACCGGACCGGGGGACTTTGGTCCTTGTCACTCAGGGTGAGTGGTGAAGGGGCCGCTGATCAGCGGTTCAGCGTGCGCAGTGCCTTACCGACGAGTAGCGCGCGATCCGCCGCGGCGGGCACGTGCTCCAGGCCGAAGCCGAGCAGGACGGTGTCACGGGTGGTGATCGCCGCGAAGGACTTGAACAGCTCGCCGGACCGGGACCAATCGCCGGGAACTTCGGGGCTTCCGGCGGGTGCGCCCTGAGCCGTCCAGACGCCGAGCGAGGACTCGAAGCCCTCGACGGCCCGGTCCGCTCCGCCGACGGACAGGCGCGCCTCGTCCGCGAAGACGCCGCGGCCGCCCGAGCCCGGGTCGGTGATGTAGGAGAGCGAGACCTCGACGGTCTTGCCCGCGTACGCGCTCAGGTCGAAGGAGACCTGCTTCCAGCCGCCGGAGGAACCGGTGAAGCTGTTCCACGCGCCGCTGGTGCCCTGCGCGGTGCAGCCGCCGGAGTCCAGGGTGAGGTAGCGGCGGAGGAAGGGGTGGCCGTTCATGAAGAACCCGGCCGCGCACTCCTCCGGCACCGCGGTGCTGCTCAGGCCGCCCGCGTCCGGCAGCGTCGTCCAGTCGTCGCCGCCGGCCGTACGGGCCTCCAGCGCGGCGTGGTCGTAGCCCTCCTCGACGTTCCAGTTGAGGGCGAGCTTCAGTTGCGGCTGGTCGGCCGCGGTGACGCCGGTGAGGTCGATCGTGCGGACGAGGCGCTTCCAGTCGTCGTCCGCGTGCAGGGCCGAGGCCATCCCGGTGCCCGCGTAGGGGGCGTACGGGTTCACGACCCCGGTGAACTGGCCCGCCTGGGCGCTCTTGAACTGCGGGAACTGCGCGGGGGCCAGGGTGTCGGAGGTGACCGTGTAGGCCCCCGGGGCGTTGAGCGGGTTGCCCGCGGCGTCGCCGAGGCCGCCCTTCGCCCCGCTCAGGGAGCCGGCGCCGGTGAAGCCGCCGGCACCGGGAGTGCTGGTACGGCTGTACGCGCCGAGCCAGTACTGGCTGAAGTCGTTGGTCACGGCGCGGCCGACCTGGGCGTTGCCGCCCGCCAGCTCACCGGCCTCGATCAGCTTGCCGCCCTCGTTCAGGAAGTCGCGCACCGCCAGCTGGGTGTCGCCGCCCGGGGACTTGCCCCCGGTGTAGTGAACGGCCGTACGGAAGTGCGAGAGCACGCCCAGGTGGTGCGGGGCGCCCTGGGCCGCCACGTCCCAGACCGCCGCGGACTTCCCGTTGGCGCGCAGGGCGTCGACGTAGCTCTGGGCGTGCTGGGCCTTGGCCCCCTCCTCGGCGATCACCAGGACGTCCGCGCGCGGCCGTTCGGCCACCGTGTAGGTGAAGTGCTCGCTGGAGACGCTCTTGCCGGAGCGGTCCCGGCCGGTGAACCAGACCTCCACCTTGTCGCCGGGCTTCGCGCCGTCCACCTTGGCGCGGTACTCGTCGAACCAGTTGTTGTCCTCGCCGCCGTAGACCTCGCCGCCCTTCCAGGCCTTGAGGTCCTCGTCGTGGGTGCGGCCGCCGTTGATCCGGAAGTTGAGCTCCTTGTCCTTCAGCGCCTTACGGGCCGTGACGGAGACCGTCTGGTCCTCGCCGCGGGCCACGTAGGAGGTGGTGAAGGGGTCGAGGGTGAAGTCCGCGGCGCTCAGGCCCACGGAGGACACCGGGCGGTCCGGCTGCGCGGCGCTCTCGCCCACCGAGAGGGCGAAGGGGACGTTCTTGGCGAACTCCGCCTGGATGAGTTTCTCGTCGTCCGGGAAGTTGAAGCCGGAGGCGCAGTCCTCGGGCTTCCACTGGTCGTTCGGGTCGGCCGCCGAGGCGGTCTGGCAGGTGGTCATCTCCGGCGTGAACATCATGATGCCGTTGACGTTGGAGGCGTGGCCGTCGGCCTCGCCGTTCGTGGTGTAGAGCTCGGAGGAGACCTGCGGGTAGTAGCCCGGGACCGCGGGGTTCTCCGGGGTGCCGGCGAGCGCCTCGTAGGCGACGTCGTCGGGGGTGGGGGTGGCCACCTGCCAGCCCACGCCGTAGAGCAGCAGCTCGGCGGCGGAGTGGTAGTTGATGGCGTAGTCGAAGCCGATGCGCTTCTCGAAGGCGTCGAGGGCGGCGGTCTCCGGCTCGGAGGAGGCCTTCGGGCCACGGTAGGTCTCGCTCGCCTGGTTCGGCGAGGAACCCTCGTTGTCGTAGCCCCACTTGAAGGCGAAGTTGCGGTTGAGGTCGATCCCGTCGCCCGCACTGGTCTTGCCGTCGCCGTTGTTGTCGCGCAGGTTCTTGCGCCACAGCCGCTCGCCGTCGGGCGCGTGCGTGAAGTCGTACCCGTCCGGGTTGGCGGAGAGCAGGAACCACAGCTCGGTCGAGTCCACCAGCTTGGTGATCCGCTGGTCCTTGCCGTAGCTGTCGATCGTGTGGTGCATCAGCCGCCGGGTCATCTCGGGGGTGATCCACTCACGGGCGTGCTGGTTGGACATGTAGAGCACGGAGGGCTTGTCGCCGTCCTTGGTCTTCTTGGCGTTCTTGCTGACCTTGAGGGCGAGGATGTCCTTGCCCTGGACGGTCTTGCCGATGGAGACGACCTTGGTGAGCGCCGGGTTCTCCTGCGCCGTGCGCAGGATCTCCTCCTGGAGGCCGCCCTTGCCGCTGTACGGGCGGAACACGCCGTCGCCCGCCGCCTTGGCGCGGGCCAGCCCCTGGGCCCCGATCCTGCGCTCGGCGAGCTTGACGCCCTGGGCGGCGAGCTCCTTGGCCTGACCGCCGGTGAGGAAGAGCTCGACCCGCGCGGTCCCGGTCTCCGGGGCGCGCTCGCTGAGCTCGTGGGCGTCCTGGCCGGCGGCGAGGACGAGCGGGACCTGTTCCCGGGTGATCTCGGCGTCGTAGACCCGCACCTCGTCGGCGCCGGGTGCGGTGCCGGAGCCGGGCCGGGCCTGGGCCGCCACGGGTAGTGCGGCGAGTGTGCTTGCGAAGACGAGTGCGCTTGCGGCGAGGATCGATCTCGCGCGGTGCCTCATATGCCCCCCTGGGCGTCGTCTGCCACGAAAGCTTCGGACGCCAGACTCAAGACCGGCCCATGCTCATGTCAATGGGGCCTACGGCAAAGGGGCCCGCACGAGTGATCGCACGGACCCCTTTGCCGTACAAGGGGATCAGCGGCTAACCGGCCATGTTGTCGGCCATCTCCTCGCTGAGGTCGAGGTTCGACTCGGTGCCCGGGATGCCGAGGTCCTGGGCGCGCTTGTCGGCCATCGCCAGCAGGCGGCGGATCCGGCCCGCGACCGCGTCCTTGGTCAGCGGCGGGTCGGCGAGCGCGCCGAGCTCCTCCAGGGAGGCCTGCTTGTGCTCCATGCGCAGCCGGCCGGCCGCGGCGAGGTGCTCGGGGACCTCCTCGCCGAGGATCTCCAGCGCGCGCTGCACGCGGGCTCCGGCGGCCACCGCGGCCCGCGCCGAGCGGCGCAGGTTGGCGTCGTCGAAGTTGGCGAGGCGGTTGGCGGTGGCGCGGACCTCGCGCCGCATCCGCCGCTCCTCCCAGGCCAGCACCGACTCGTGGGCGCCGAGGCGGGTCAGCAGGGCGCCGATCGCGTCGCCGTCGCGGACCACGACCCGGTCGACGCCGCGCACCTCGCGCGCCTTCGCGGCGATGGAGAGCCTGCGGGCGGCGCCCACCAGGGCCAGGGCGGCCTCCGGGCCGGGGCAGGTGACCTCCAGGGAGGAGGACCGGCCCGGCTCGGTGAGCGAGCCGTGGGCCAGGAAGGCGCCGCGCCACGCCGCCTCGGCGTCACAGGTGGCCCCGGAGACCACCTGCGGGGGAAGACCCCGGATGGGGCGGCCGCGGCCGTCCACGAGGCCCGTCTGGCGCGCCAGCTGGTCGCCGCCGGCCACGACGCGGACCACGTAGCGGCTGCCGCGGCGCAGTCCGCCGGGGGCCATCACCACCAGGTCCGAGGAATGGCCGAAGATCTCCAGGATGTCCTTGCGCAGGCGTCTTGCCGCGATCCCGGTGTCGAGCTCCGCCTCGATGACGATGCGGCCGCTCACCAGGTGCAGGCCGCCCGCGAACCGAAGGATCGCCGAGACCTCCGCCTTCCTGCAGCAGGTCCGGGTGACGGGGAGGCGGGAGATCTCATCCTTCACCGCGGGCGTCATCGCCATGGGCCGATCCTTCCATGCATCCGAAAAATACGGTCGTACGCGGCGGCCAGCAGCTCCGGGTCGTGCTTCGGAGAACCGTCCTGCCTGGCCACGGGGGCCAGCTCGACCGCGGCACCGAACCGTTTCGCGGCATCGGAGAGGGACTCGCGGTCGGGTACGGCGGCCTCGTCGGCCAGCACCACGTCCAGGGCGAGTTTAGGGGCGTGTCGGGCCAAAACCTCCAAATGACGCTGCGGAGAGAAGCCCTCTGTTTCGCCGGGCTGCGGCGCGAGGTTCAGAGAGAGGACCCGCCGGGCCTTCGTCTCGACCAGCGCGTCGAGCAGTTCCGGCACCAGCAGGTGCGGAATGACGGAGGAGAACCAGGACCCCGGGCCGAGCACCACCCAGTCGGCGTCCAGCACCGCCGCCACGGCCTCCGGCACGGCCGGCGGGTCGCTCGGCACCACCTGTACGGAGAGCACCTCGCCCGGGGTCAGGGCCACGGTGGCCTGCCCGCGGACGGTGTCCACGTCCTCGGGGCGGGCCGGGTCGTGCCCCCTGACCAGGGCCTGCAGCTCCAGCGGCACCGCCGACATCGGCAGCACCCGGCCCTGGGCGCCGAGCAGCCTGCCCACCAGGTCGAGGGCCTGGACGGGGTCGCCGAGCTGTTCCCACAGGGCGACGATCAGCAGGTTGCCGACGGCGTGCCCGTGCAGGTCGCCCTCGGACTGGAAGCGGTGCTGGATGACCCGGGCCCAGGTCTGGCCCCAGTCGTCGTCCCCGCACAGCGCGGCCAGCGCCTTGCGCAGGTCGCCGGGCGGCAGCACGCCGAGCTCCTCCCGGAGCCGGCCGCTGGAGCCGCCGTCGTCGGCGACGGTGACCACGGCGGTGAGGTCACCGGTGATCCGGCGCAGGGCGGCGAGGGAGGCCGACAGGCCCTGGCCGCCGCCGAGCGCGACCACCTTGGGCGCGGCGCCGCGCCGGCGGCCGGAGCGGCCCGCGCCGTCCTCGCCCCGTCCCGGGGTGAGGCGGCGCAGACGGCTCAGGCGCGGGGTCCGTGCGGTCACTCGCGCCCCATGTCCCTGTGGACGACGACGGTCTCGACTCCCTCGGAGGCGAGGCGGGCGGCGAGCTTCTCGGACATGGCCACGCTGCGGTGCTTGCCGCCCGTGCACCCGACCGCGATGGTCACGTACCGCTTGCCCTCGCGGCGGTAGCCGGTCGCGATGAGCTGCAGCAGCTCGGTGTAGCGGTCGAGGAACTCCTTGGCGCCGGGCTGGCTGAAGACGTACCCCGACACCTCCTCGTTGAGCCCGGTGAAGGGGCGCAGCTCCGGGACCCAGTGCGGGTTCGGGATGAAGCGGCAGTCGACGACCAGGTCGGCGTCGACGGGGAGGCCGTACTTGTAGCCGAAGGACATGACGGTGGCCCGCAGCTCGGGCTCCTCGTCCCCCGCGAACTGGGCGTCCATCTTGGCGCGCAGCTCGTGCACGTTGAGGCTGGAGGTGTCGATCACCAGGTCGGCGTCGCCGCGCAGCTCGCGCAGCAGGTCCCGCTCGGCGGCGATGCCGTCGGTGATGCGGCCGTCGCCCTGGAGCGGGTGCGGGCGGCGGACCGACTCGAAGCGCCGGACCAGGGCGTCGTCGGAGGACTCCAGGAAGACGATGCGCCGGGTGACGCCCTTGCTGTCGAGGTCGGCGAGGGACTCGCGCAGGGCGTCGAAGAACTGGCGGCCGCGGACGTCGACGACGACGGCGATCCGCGCCACGTTGCCCTGCGAGCGGGCACCGAGCTCCACCATGGTGGGGATCAGTGCCGGCGGAAGGTTGTCGACGACGAACCAGCCGAGGTCTTCCAGACACTTGGCCGCCGTGCTGCGGCCGGCCCCGGACATGCCGGAGATGATCACCAGCTCGGGGATGGCCGCCTCGGCGGTCTCGCCGGGCTCCACTGTCGTGCCCGTACTCACCTGTGCTCCGTCTCGGTCGTGCGTGGTCTCGTGCTCGGTCATTGCTCGGTCCCCCGTTCGGACGATGGCTCCCGGCTACTGCCGGGAGGTGCCCCCACCCGCGGGGGCGGGGTTCTCATCCTCAATGATCTCTCCTGTGGCCGTGTTGACGGCAGGGCCGGCGGGGACCGCCCGGGCGAGGGCCGCGGCCACGGTCTCGGCCGTCTTCCGTCCTATGCCCGGGACCTCGCAGATCTGGTCGATTGTCGCCTGTCTCAGCTTCTTCACGGAACCGAAGTGCTTGACCAGGGCCTGTTTGCGGCTCTCGCCGAGGCCGGGCACCTCGTCCAGCGGGCCCGACTTCAGGCGCTTGCCGCGCTTGTTGCGCTGGTACTGGATGGCGAAACGGTGGGCTTCGTCACGCACCCGCTGGAGCAGGTAGAGGCCCTCGCTGGTGCGGGGCAGCACGACCGGGTCGTCCTCGCCGGGAAGCCAGACCTCCTCCAGCCGCTTGGCCAGGCCGCACACGGCGACGTCGTCCACACCGAGCTCCTCCAGGGCCCGCTTGGCGGCAGCGACCTGCGGCTGCCCGCCGTCGACCACCACGAGCTGGGGCGGGTACGCGAAGCGCCTGGGCCGCCCGTCGTCCTCGGGCACCGCGCCCTCGCCCTCCTCGGCCTCCCACTCGCCCGTCTTCAGCTTCTCCTGGAGGTAGCGGCGGAAGCGCCGCGAGACCACCTCGTGCATGGAGCGGACGTCGTCCTGCCCCTCGAACGTCTTGATCTGGAAGCGCCGGTACTCGCTCTTGCGGGCCAGCCCGTCCTCGAACACCACCATCGACGCGACGACGTCGTCACCCTGCAGGTGGGAGATGTCGAAGCATTCGATGCGCAGCGGGGCGCCGTCGAGCTCCAGGGCCTCGGCGATCTCCTCCAGGGCCCGGGAGCGGGTGGTGAGGTCGCTGGCGCGCTTGGTCTTGTGCAGGGCGAGGGACTGCTGCGCGTTGCGGTGGACGGTCTCCATCAGGGCCTTCTTGTCGCCGCGCTGCGGTATCCGCAGGCTGACCTGGGACCCCCGGCGGTCGGCGAGCCACTGGCTGAGCGCGGGCGTGTCCTCCGGCAGCGCGGGGACGAGCACCTCCTTGGGGACGGCCTCGCCCTTCTCCTCGCCGTACAGCTGCTGGAGGGCGTGCTCGACGAGCCCCGCGGTGTCGACGGCCTCCACCTTGTCGGTGACCCAGCCGCGCTGGCCGCGGACGCGGCCGCCGCGCACGTGGAAGATCTGCACCGCCGCTTCGAGCTCGTCCTCGGCGACCGCCATCAGGTCGGCGTCGGTGGCGTCGGCCAGCACGACGGCGTTCTTCTCCATGGCACGGCGCAGCGCCCCCATGTCGTCGCGCAGCCGGGCGGCCTTCTCGTACTCCATCTCCTCGGCGGCCTCGTGCATCTCCTTCTCCAGGCGGGAGAGGTACGTCCCCGTCCGCCCGGCCATGAAGTCGCAGAAGTCCTCGGCCAGTTCGCGGTGCTCCTCGGGGGTGACCCGGCCGACGCAGGGCGCGGAGCACTTGCCGATGTAGCCGAGCAGGCAGGGGCGGCCGATCTGGGCGGAGCGCTTGAAGACTCCGGCGGAGCAGGTCCGTACCGGGAACACGCGGAGCATCAGGTCGACGGTCTCTCGGATCGCCCAGGCGTGCCCGTACGGACCGAAGTAGCGCACGCCCTTCTTCTTGGGCCCCCGCATGACCTGGACCCGGGGGTATTCCTCGTTCATCGTCACGGCGAGGGAGGGGTAGCTCTTGTCGTCCCGGTACTTGACGTTGAACCGGGGGTCGAACTCCTTGATCCACGAGTACTCCAGCTGGAGCGCCTCGACCTCGGTGGACACCACGGTCCACTCGACGGAGGCGGCCGTGGTCACCATGGTGGCCGTACGGGGATGCAGGCCGGCCACGTCCTGGAAGTAATTGGCCAGGCGCTGGCGCAGGCTCTTGGCCTTCCCGACGTAGATCACCCGGCGGTGCTCGTCGCGGAATCTGTAGACCCCCGGGGAGTCGGGGATCTGTCCCGGCTGGGGGCGGTAGCTGGAAGGGTCGGCCATGCCAACCACCCTACTGGCGCGGTCCGACAACCGACCGCAGGCCTCCGGCCCGGTGCGCGGCCCGGGGGCCCCGCCGCGCACCGGGCCGGAGGCCTGCGGTCGGTTGTCGGAC
>NZ_JARAYQ010000430.1:0-4307 GCF_033794505.1 Streptomyces sp. MB09-01
GGTGAGGGGTGTGCTTAGGGTGGTTCTGAGGCCGCATTGTGCCGTTGACCTGGCGCTTTGCGGGGAGCGAGCTCGGAGTGGATGGGGCGGCACAGATGCGTGAGCTGGTGGAGACGGCGCGGCAGTGGGTGGCCGAGGGGCGGGCGGGGTATCTGGCCCGGCCCGTGACCGAGCAGGGGTTCGGGCCGCGGGATCCGGCCGCGGCCGTGCTCGTCGATGCGCGGGGGGAGTGTGTCGGCGCCCTGTACCGGGGGGTCTTCGACGCCGAGCTGATCGCCGAGGCCGGGGCCATGCGGCCCGGGGACACCGCGCGGGTGTGCGAGGTGTCCGTGCGCCTGGCCGAGGCCGTGGAGGCGAAGCTGACCTGTGGCGGACAGGCCGAGGTGCTGCTCCAGCCGCTCTCGGCGATCCCGGCCGAGTGGTGGGAGCTGCTCGCCGAGGGGGTCGGGGTGGCGTTGGTGACCCGGCTGAACGAGGCCGCCGACCAGGCCTCCAGTGAGGTCGTACGGGCCACCGACGCACCGCACGACGACGCCGGGCGGCGGGCCGGCGAGCTGCTGGCCGTCCGACGCCCCGGGCGGGACGCGCTGTACGGGGAGTCCGGGTTGGTGCTGGTCGAGGCACACCCTTCGGCCCCGTACGTGGTCATCGGTGGCAACGGCGAGCTGGCCGAGATCATCGAGCGGCAGGCGCTGCTGCTGGGCTGGGAGGCCGCGCTGGTCACCGACCGGGAGGAGGCGGCCGAGCTGATCGAGGCGCGCCGGGACGCGGCGTGCGTGGTCATGCTGAGCCACGACGAGGAGTTCGACGTGCCGACGCTGCGGGCCGCGCTGGCGGCGCAGGTTCCGTACATCGGGGCGCTCGGCTCGCGGCGCACGACGGCGCGGCGGCGGGAGGGGCTGGTCTCCGCGGGGGTGAGCGAGGCCCAGTTGGCCCGCGTGCACGGGCCGATCGGCCTGGACCTCGGCGCCCGTACCCCGGCCGAGACCGCGCTGGCGATCTGTGCCGAGATCCTGGGCGTGCTGGGGTCCCGCAAGGCGGGGGCGCTGCGGGACGGCGAGGGGCCGGTCAACCCGTAGATCGGCCCGGGCTCCACGCCCCCATGGGCCGCCACTGGATCCGCGTTCTTCGGCGGCGCGTGCCCCAGATGCCGCACGATATCGGGGCGGAAATGCGCATCTCCGGATGAAGTGCGCGAAACTGGGCTGCATGGACACGATCCTGAGCGTGGACGCGACCCTGACCGACATCGTGTGGTTCCTGGTGGTCGGCCTGGTCGTCGTCGGCTTCCTGCTCGGCGGTTTCAAGCTGGGCCAGCGGGTCCGGGCGAAGGAGCCGCCGCCCCCCAGCTCCGAGGACCAGCCGCACCTGCCGAACGGCGGGGCGGTCCACGAGGTCCGTGAGGAGCGGGATCCGGTGGAGATCCCCAAGGGTGGCCTGCGGCCGCACGAAATGCAGGGCTACGGAAACTTCGGCTCCACGACCTCCAGCCATCCGGAGGACGTCCGGAGGCAGCGCGAGTCCGGGTACGAGCAGCCCGAAGGACCGGGCCCGCACCCGCAGCCGGGGGCTCCCCCGGACGCAGGGCGCGGCGCGCACTCCTGACCGGTGCGCGGCGCGCACTCCTGACCGGGCGATCCCGGCAACCGGCGGTCCGGGACCCTTGTCACCCCTCTGGCCCGCGCCCCCCGCGCGGGTCAGAGGTCTGATCGCAGCCGGAGTACCTCCGGTGGCGGGTGGCGGGTCGAGGTGTGCCTGACCTCCGCCGCGAGCGGTGGGTCGAGCGGCCGGTAGGGGACCTCCCCGAGCCCGACCGCCGTCACTGTGGCGAGAGCGGCAGCAGGGGCGGCGTCAGTCGCAGGGGCAGAGCGCGCGGCCACCTCCGCCGCCACCTCCGCGCGCAGCGCCGCGGTCAGCGGGCTCGACACCAGCGGGGTCTCGTCCCCGACCGGCAGGACGAGCACCAGGGCGAGCGGCCGGCGCGGGGTCCCGGTGTAGCCGACCACCGCCGCGTCCCGGACGTCCGTGTGCCGGAGCTTCTGCCAGCCGCGCCGCCCGGCCGGGTAGGCCTGGTCCAGCCGTTTGACGACGAGGCCCTCGACCCCGCTGGCGGGCAGGGTCTCGTACCAGGTGGCGGCCAGTTCCGGGTCGGTCGTCATCGGCACGGGCTGCAGCGGCGGCCCGAGCGGCAGCAGCAGGTCGACGAGGAGCGCCCGGCGGCGCTCGTACGGGCGTGCGCGCAGGTCGAGCCCGGCCAGTTCCAGCACGTCGAAGGCGGCGTACGAGGCCGGCAGGCTCTGGGCGAGTACGGCGGCCCGCGCGGCCGTGGCGGCCGCCCGCCGCTGGACGAGGGCGAAGTCCGTGCGGCCGGCGTGCCAGACCACCACCTCGCCGTCGAGGACCGTCGCGGCGGGCAACAGCAGCGCGGCGGCGGCCAGGTCGGGGAAGGCGCTGGTCACGATGCGGCCGGAGCGCGCCTGGAGGACCACGTCCTCGGCCGTGCGCACGATCACCAGCCGGTGGCCGTCGAACTTCGGCTCGTACGCCAGCCCTGCCCCGCGCGGCAGGGTGCGTACGGCGGCGGCCAGCGCGACGCGGATCACGGCCGCCCCCCGGGCAGTCTCCCGGCCCGGTCCGGGTCGGTCAGCGGGGCGAACAGGTCCCCGTCGCGCTCCAGCCGCGGCGCGACGTCGTCGGCGAGGAAGACCAGCTCGGAGGGGGTCCGGCAGGTCTCCACCTCCTCCCAGGACACGGGCGCGGACACGGTCGGCCGGGCCCGCGCGCGCAGGGTGTAGGGGGCGGCGGTGGTCTTGGCGGCGGCGTTCTGGCTGTGGTCGACGAACACCTTGCCGGGACGCAGGGCCTTGGCCATGCGGTGCACCACCAGGTCGGGGAGCTCGCGCTCGGCCTCCTGGGCGAGCTGCTTCGCGTACGCCGACACCCGCTCGGACGGGGTCGGCTCCAGCGGCACGGCCAGGTGCATGCCCTTGGAGCCGGAGGTCTTGGCGTAGGCGTGGAGGCCGTCGGCGGCGAGCCGTTCGCGCAGCCAGAGCGCGACGGCGCAGCACTCGACGACGGTGGCGGGCGCGCCGGGGTCGAGGTCGAGGACCATCCGGTCGGCGACGGCGGGGCTGCCGGCGGGCCACTGGGGGGTGTGGAGCTCCACGACGAGGTTGGCGGCCCACATGAGGGAGGGCAGGTCGGCGATGACCACCTGCTCGGCGGACAGGTCGTCGGAGCGGGGCACGGGGGTGGTCTTCACCCAGGTGGGTGTGCCGGGCGGCGGATTCTTGGTGAAGAAGAGCTGGCCGTCCGGTCCGTCGGGATAGCGCAGGAAGGACACCGGCCGGTTGTGGACGTGGGCGAGGAGCGGGCCCGCGACGGTGGCGTAGTAGTGGAGCACCTCGCCCTTGGTGAAGCCGGTCTCCGGGTACAGGACCTTGTCGAGATTGCTGAGCGTGATGCGACGGCCCTCCACCATGGTGATCGGCGTCATACGATGAGACTGCCACGAAACAGGAGGAACCGTGCGATCCATATGGAACGGGGCGATCTCCTTCGGCCTGGTCAGCATTCCGATCAAGCTCGTGAACGCCACCGAGAGCCACTCGATCTCCTTCCGCCAGATCCACCTCGGCGACGGCGGGCGGATCCGCTACCGCAAGGTGTGCGAACTCGACGGCGAGGAGGTGCCGAGCGCCGAGATCGGCAAGGGGTACGAGGAGGCCGACGGGTCGGTCATCCCGATCACGGACGAGGACCTGGCGCAGCTGCCGCTGGCGACCGCGAAGACGATCGAGATCATGTCGTTCGTACCCGCCGACGAGATCGATCCGCTGCAGATGGACGCGGCGTACTACCTCGCGGCGAACGGGGCGACGGCGGCGAAGCCGTACACGCTCCTGCGGGAGGCACTGAAGCGGAGCCGGAAGGTCGCCATCGCCAAGTACGCGCTGCGGGGTCGGGAACGGCTGGGCATGCTGCGGGTCGTCGACGACGTGATCGCGATGCACGGACTGCTGTGGCCGGACGAGATCCGGGCGCCGGAAGGGGTCGCGCCGGAGGTCACGGTGTCCGTACGGGAGGCCGAACTCGATCTGGCGGACGCGCTGATGGCGACGCTGGGCGAGGTGGACATGGACTCGCTGCACGACGACTACCGGGACGCAGTCGAGGCGATGATCGCGGCGAAGGCGGGGGGCGGGTTCGAGCCGTCGGAGGTTGTGCGGGAGCCGGCCGGGGGACAGGTGATCGACCTGATGGCGGCGTTGGAGAAGAGCGTGCAGGCGGCGAAGGCGTCTCGGGGG
>NZ_JARAYQ010000431.1:0-4301 GCF_033794505.1 Streptomyces sp. MB09-01
TGGGGTCGTTAAGTTTTTTTAAAGGGACGGGTGGGGTCTTCCGGGCCTGTTCGGGGGTCTGTTCAGACTCGTCGGCGGTGCTCGCCACAGGTGCTCCTGATGGGTGAGGGCGGGCCTATCCCGCCATTCACCTGCTACAGGTAGGTTTTTCGGCTTTCGTGTGACGCTCCCCTCGGAGAACTCCTCCGCCGTGACCGCATCGTGATCAACCGTGTCCTGTCGCACCGAACCTTGAGCGTTCTCACTGAAGGTTGAGTGGCAGGTTCGAGCGCCGTAGTTCGTGTCGGCCGACGTGGTGGTGTCAGTGGTCGGCGACTCGACGGCGGGGATGTCGCGGATCTTGCGGAGGCTGTAGGCCGTCGACTGTAACCCTCGGTGGGTATGAGGAGGCCAGAATCGATGAGGCCCGCGATAGCGGCGGCCCACTCCGGTGGGTCCCGGTCGCGGGGGGAGGCGCTTCCTCGTCGTGCGCGTGGAAGAGCGTCGTGGCGTCGAGGCCGGTGAGGGCGTCGCGTTCCAGGGGAAGGCGGGGCTTGCTCCAGGCCAGGTTGTGGTCGGCGGGGTGGAGCCAGGTCATCTGTGTGTGAGGACGTCGTTGCCTGGGCTGAGGGTGAAGCGGTGGGGCGCCGCACGGCGCAGGGCTTGGGCTGCCGCGCTCGGGGCTGCCCGGGCGTGGGCGACGGTGACGCTTCTTCGCGGACACCGGCTGACCACGAGCTCCACCGAACGAACCGGGCCCGGTCTGTACCCCGGGGCAATCCGGGTGCAGACCGGGCCCGGTCGTTGTCAGTTTCCGAGCTGGGCAACGACCTTGGCGTGGGCGAGGTCATCCCTCTGGGAGGCGAGGACCTCGGCGTCGTAGTGCAGCACGACCCTCTGGACGTCCAGCGTGTCGCGCAGGAGCTTTTTCTTCTCGCGCCACTCCGTGTACGCCGGGGACCAGACGAACAAGGCGTACTTGGCGCGCTCAGAGCCGATTTCCTCAGCTTCGAAGCGGCGGTAAGCGAAACGCACATCAGTTTCGTATTGCGGGAGCATGACGCCCGCATCGGCGTCTTCGCGCGCCAACCGGCCGCAGAAGGCGTCGTAGTCCGAGTCCACGCTCACGTGATCGACGGTGAGCTGACCGGGGCTGCCGTAGGCGAAGACAGCCCACGTAAGGTCGCCCGCCCTGATCGCTTCGTACGTGGGTTTGATCTCATGGTCAGGCACCGCCATCGGTTTCCTCCTACAGGTTGACTTCAGGGCTCATGTCGGGTCAGACATACCCAAAGTGTCGTGATCACCGGGCGAGATCTCCCCCGAGTCACCAAAGAACACTCGGTCGGGTAAGCCGCTCTCCCACTTTTTCGTGATCGGCTACCTACCGGCTCCGGCATCGGTCGTGGCCGTACGGGCAGTGATCCACTCAACCTTCAGTGAGAACGCTCAAGGTTCCGTGCAACAGAACAAACCGGGAGGGGTGTCCTTTGACAATGAAGTTAGTCGTGTGCGAGCCGCTGACCTGGGTCGACTAGGTTGGATGTCAGCGAGTCTTGTCTCGTCTCAATGAATCTGATCTGGGGTAAGGGGCGTGACCTGCGGCGACCAGATCAGTTGAGACGGAGAGCCGTCGTGCGGCAGCACACCTTCCGCTCTCGGGATGGGAACGTAGCCGCCGTCGGCTCGAATTTTCGCGACGAGCTGCCCGAGCTCGGCCAGGGTGTCCTCGCCGAGCAGCGAAGGGTTCGCCTCAAGCATCAACGCGACGTACTCCCCGATGCGCTGAGGCGTGAGATGGTCCGTTGCCTCCAGCTCCACCGGACCGTCGTCTCCCTCATCCACGAGCCGGGCGTTGCGCACCAGCCGTAGCTGCCCATCGCTGTAAATCCTGGCCAGCACAGCCGCAGCGATCCGCTTCCGCGCCTCCGCGACGCTCATGATCGTCCGCTGATCGCCTGAAGCGGTGTCGACTTCCTGCAGGCCCTCCGCGGCCTCAGCCCGGCGGTCACTCGTGCGACTTCGTGCCACGCTGCTCCACTTCGCCTTCACGGACGGGAGCGCCTGGTCGTTCCACTTGGCCTTCACTGCCGGAAGCGCTTGTTCGTGCCACCACTTCCTGAGGTGCGGCGCGGCCTTCTCCGCCAATCTGAGGCCGATCTGGACGAGCACCTCGGCGAGGAACTCCGCGTTCTCTCGACGCTCCTGCGCTTGGGCCTCCGACTCGTGCCGGTCAGAGTCGGGCCAACCCTGCGTGTACGCCGCCACCGGATCCGGCTCGTTCTCCGTCTCCAAGAAGAACTCGGCTTGACCCACCTGATTGGTGTCGGGGTCACGTGTCATACCGCGATAGGCGCCCTCAGTCTTCCTGGACCGTGTGAAACGCGCGCCCTTCGGGACTCTGACCGTGGCCTTGTACTCGTCGTACTTGCTGCTGTCCATGCCCCACCTTCGACCTGCGGGATGCCCTGCGTCCGCCGCCCGCATCCCGGGAGCGATGCCCCCGACACTGTACGTCCGGCCGCCGACCCCGTCCGGCGGATCACAGGACTGTCAGAGAAGCCGAAACGACTGGGTTCGCTGTCAAACGCCTCGATTGGATGACAAAGGACAAGGGGGGGAGAGTTCTCCCCCGTCGGCCCGGACTCTGTCCACAGGTTCCCAGTTCGAGGGTGTCTTCGAGGCCGCCGCGATCAGCGGGGCGGCCCGAAGACGAGGGAGCCACCCATGCCCGAGAACACCGTCACCGCGCCGCTCGCCCCGATGAAGCCCGAGGACGTCGCCGCCGCCTTCGCCTACCTCCGGGCCCGGCTCATCGGCGACATCGACACCGCCGGTGCGGTCGCCGACGACACGGGCCCGGAGCAGCTGCACCGGCTGCTCCTGGACGTCGCCGCGCGCGTCTTCATCCCAGTCACCGCCGAGGACGACCACGACGGGGAGCCCTGCGCGCACTCCTTCCTGGCAGCGGCACTCGGCCGGCTCCTGCTGGAACTCCTCTGCCACGGTGAATGCCTGGCCAGTGCGCCGGGCATCGCCGCGACCATCACCCGCTTCACCGAGAACATCCTCACCGACGAGCACGGCGACGTCGCCGACGTCCTGCGCCAGCTGGAGGCCGCGGGGATGAAGCAGGCGATGGAGGCGCACCCGGCGCACCGCACCACCGCGTAGCCGCGCATCCGGAACGGCGGTGGTGCGGTGCCGCGCGCACCGGGTGCGCACCACCGCCGGACGATGCACCGCACCGCGCGCACCGGGTGCGGTGACCGCATCGGTGGTGCGCGCACCGGCGCACCGCACCATCCGTCGCAGTGCGCACCACCGGCCCCACCGCACCGCACCGGGCGCGCGCCGCAGCCAGGCGGGCTCCTATATCACACACCCCCTTGACCGCGACCTGTCGACAGCCCAGACCCCCGCTGTCAAGGGAAAACGTCCGGGTAGCGAACCTGGTCCAGGAGAAACGCGCGCCCGCCGAAACCTGGTCAAGGGGTGGGGTGGCGGTGCGCGCACCGGTGCGGTGCGGAACATCGGGTGCGGTGCACCGGGTGCTCGCGTGCGTGCCGGACACCGTCGGACGGTGTGCACCGGGTGCGGTGGCGGACATCGTGGTGCGCACCGGAGTGGCGTCCATCGTCATCCGGTGCGCACCACGGTGGCGTCCACTCGGTGGAGGCCATCGGGTGGAGTCCACCGAGTGGAGCCCACTCGATGTCGTGCATCGGCACTGGATGCTGAACATCGTCGGCTCCACTCGGTGGACGATGCCGGGCATCGTCACCACAGCCAGGCGCTGGAGTGCCGTACCCGGGACAGGGCGCGGGCATCGCGGCGCGCGGCAGCGTTGCCGATCCGACTCTGCGGGGAGCGGGGCCGGCGCGATTGCGCGGCTGCGAGGCGGCGCTTCCCGGCGTCTTGGAGCCGCTCTCGCTGGTCGCTCAGCTGCTTCTTCTTGGCCGCCTTCGACTTCGGTGTCCGGGGGCGCTTCCAGATCGGCTGCCAGCCCGCGGGCTCCTCGGTCTCGGGCTGCTGGCCCCTTCCGAGCGCAGAGGTCATTTCCTCACTCGCTGCGCGGGCTCGGGCGAGGGCGTCCTTGAATCCCGGGATCTCCGGGTTCTCCGGTGTGGTCATGCGAGTCCTCCAGTGGGTGTCCGGCCCGGCCGGGAGGACGCCCCGGGCCCGCCACCCAGTGGGGGCTGAGGAGGCCCACAACGCGGACGCCGGCAAGCCAGGGATTGAAGAAAGGACCACCCCGGGCCCGGTGCCGGGCGAAGGAAAGGAAGTAGCATCACGCGAGGGCTACGAAGACGAAAACCGAA
>NZ_JARAYQ010000432.1:0-4258 GCF_033794505.1 Streptomyces sp. MB09-01
GGGTGCGGAGGGGGTGGGCCCGCTGCACGGCCCGGAGGGGGCCTGCTGGTCAGTGGTCTGCCTGGTGGAGGGTGCGGACGAGTCAGACCCGCTGCGCGGCCCGGGGAGGGCCCGCCGGTCGGTGGCGGTGAGCTGCTCGGTGGAGGGCGTGGGCAGGCCGGTCCCGTTGCGCGGTCCGGGGAGGGGCCGCTGATCCGCGTCCGCGGCCTGCGCGGCGGCGGGCGCGGTCGACTCCGCACCCGAGGGCGCGGGCGAGTTCGCCCCGGCGGGCGGGCGGGAAGCCGCCTGCTCCGGGGCCGTGGCCTCCCGGATTGTGGGCTGGGCTGCTGCGCGCCCCTGAGGCGTGTCCTCGAGGGCGTCGTACGCCGCACCGGCGCCGGACGCCGAACCCGCAGCGGACGCCGAACCCGCGGTGGGCGTGGCCGCGGCGTTCGGCGAGGTCCCGGCCATCCCGGAGGTCCTGGCCGTCCCCGAGGTTCCGACCGTTCCCGAGGTCCCGGCCGTCGCGGGGGTTCCGGTGGTCCGGGGGGTCCCGGTGGTCCCGGTCGTCCTGGGGGTCCCGGCCGCCCCGGAAGTCCCCGAAGTCCCGGAAGTCCCCGAGGTTCCGACCGCTCCCGAGGTCCCGGCCGTCGCGGGGGTTCCGGTGGTCCGGGGGGTCCCGGTGGTCCCGGTGGTCCCGGTGGTCCCGGTGGTCCCGGTGGTCCCGGTGGTCCCGGTGGTCCCGGTGGTCCCGGAGGTCCCCGAAGTCCCCGAAGTCCCCGAGGTTCCGACCGCTCCCGAGGTCTCGGCCGTCCCGGAGGCCCCAGCCGTCCCGCGCGTCCCGGTCGAAGACCGTGGCGGGGTGGCGTCCGACCAGCCCAGGTAGGCGCCGCAGTTGCCGCAGAAGTCGTCCGTCGCGCCGTTGGACGTTCCGCACACGGGACACGCACGCATCGCCGTCACCTTCCCTCACCCCCGGGCGGTCCCGGCAGGACCTCGACCCGGCAGACCGTGTGGACGGGGCACAGGGTGCGGACGAGCGCGCGGACCCGGTCGGCGTCCACTGCGTACGCCGCGCCCTCGCGGTGCGGCCACACCCGGATCAGGACCTCGGCGGCCGGCGGAGGGGGCAGGTCCGCGCCCGCCGTACGGGACCAGGTGGCCCCGCCGTCCCCGCTGACCTCGGCGGACACGCCCAGGACCAAGCGCAGGGCCTCGGTCAGGCCGCGTCGGGTGCCGCGCCAGCGGTGCAGTTCCACCGCGCGCGCCACCGCCTCGCGCCGCAGCCCGGTCGGCCACCGGGGGTCGTCGATGCCGCCCACCCAGGAGGCCAGCCAGGACAGGAAGTCGGCGGGGGCCAGTCGGGGGTCGAAGTAGGAGGGCAGGTTGTCGAGGGTCGTGAACACCGGGGCCAGGACCGTGTCCAGGCCCGCCGTGAACCGCTGGGCGAAGTCGTCGTCGGCGTACAGCGCGGGGAGCTGCTCGCCGATCGGGTGCCGGCTGGGCAGGCCGGGGACGGCGGCGCGGCTCATCCGTGCACCCCCGTCTCCGGCTCCGTCACGACCACCTGGTGCTGGTAGGAGAAGACGAGCGCGCCCGCTCCGATGTCGATCCGGTCGACGGGGGCGCCGCGCCGCCCGGTGATCGGGTCGGCGGCGAACATCCGGATCTCCTCCACGAGGACGTCCCCGATGGCGCGTTGGAGGACGCCGAACACCTCGCCGTACTGGACGGGCCGCCCGAACGGCCAGCCGGTGCCGTCGGGTCCGCCGTGCAAGGGGTTGAGATGGCGGAACAGTGCGGCGAGCGCCGCCTCGCGCACCCGGTCGGCGTCCGCGGCGGGTGCCGACAGCCGGGCGACCACGGTGATGCCCTGGTAGACCGGCGGCTCCACGACGAGGCGCGTGCCGATCAGGCGCCGTTCGTCGAGGGTGGCGGTGATCGCGGTGAGCATCTGGTCCGAGGGGATCAGCTGCTCGAAGCGGAGCCGGTCGTCGCCCTCGTCGGCCACCGCGTCCGGCACCACCAGGACGCGCACCGCGCCCGCGCCGCCGGATCCGTCGGTGGCGGGCAGGCAGCGGACCCGGCGTACCGAGGGCGCCGCCTGGCGGGCGATGATCTCGTAGTCCTCGGCGGTCACCGCGCGCTCCTGCATGCGCAGCGTCTCCGGCGCCCGCAGCTTGGCGTTGTCGATGGTCTCCCCGGCGACGCCGCCGCGCGCCGCTTCCCGGTTGGTGACGCGGGCGACGTAGGGGACGGAGCTGCGCAGTACGGAGATCGCGCCGCGGGAGACGTTGCCCGCCGGGCCGCCCCCGGTGCGGTAGCGGGCCACGCGGACCTGGGAGCCCTTGGGCGGTACGGCGCCGCAGGGGCGCAGGCTGCCGTCGGCCTCGCGCAGCACCGGCGGGAAGGAGAACTCGCCGGTGGTGGCGTTCACGCGGACGTGCCGGTCCTCGGGCGCCGAGCGGCCGAAGTGCTCCACCACGTCCCAGCGCTGCCATCCCTCGGGGGAGGACACCTCCACCACCGGGGGTTCCCCGTCGAGCAGTACGGGCGGGCGGCCGAGCCGGAAGGTCTGGCCGGCCACCCCCTCGGACGCGCCGAGCGGTACGTCGGTCACGCGCTCGGCGTGTTCCACGGTCATCGTGCCGCCGACGGTGAAGACGGCGGCCTCGCGCACGGTCGGGGACTCCGAGTAGAACGGCTGGCCGGGCTCCGGTGCGGTGACCCGGCAGCGCAGCCAGCCCGCTCGGGTGCCGCTGATCACCGACGCGGAGTGGCCGGCCGGGACGTACACGATGATCTCACCGGGCCGGTTGAGGCCGCCGGTGCTGTCGGAGTCGGTCTCGCAGCGCTGCCACCGGCCGCCGTCCCACGCCTCCCACACCAGCGGGGGCTGGCGCGGGTCGACACCGACGCCTTCGACGCGGCTGTCGAGGCGGACCGCGACCACGCAGCGCGGTACGGCCGTCGGCAGGCCGAACAGGAGCGCGTCGCCGGGCTCGGGCGTCGCCTGGAAGCACGGTATGTCGCGGCCCTCGGCGAGCGCGCCGGTCCGGTCGGTGTGGTCGCCGGTGCGGGGCGCGGTGACCAGGCGCGTCAGCTCGCTCGGAACGATGCGCAGGTCGTCGGCGGTCGCGAAGACCACGGCCTCCTCGGTCTCGCCGGCGGCGGTCGTCACCTCGGTGCCCGCGGGCAGCGTCACCGTCTCGGGCTGCGGGGCCGACAGCCAGAAGTCGACGTCGGCGGCGGCGGCCGAGGGCGGGTACAGCTGGATGTCCAACAGGTCGAGGAACGCAAGGTAGTTCTTGTCCGGGACCCGGTTGAGCCGGTACAGCAGCTGGTCCACGAGGTAGGCGAACGTCTCGATCAGGGTGACGCCCGGGTCGGAGACGTTGTGGTCGGTCCATTCCGGGGCGCGCTGCTGCACGTACCGCTTCGCCTCGTCGACGAGTTGCTGGAACCGCCGGTCGTCCAGGTTGGGGGAGGGCAGGGCCATCAGTCCGCGACCATTTCCTCGGCCCCCTCCTCGGAGGGGATCGTGTAGAAGGGGAAGACCAGGTTGCGCCGGTCGTTGGTGGTGCGCACCGTGTAGTGCACATCGATGTAGAGGGTGCCCGCCTCGACGGCGTCGAAGGCCACGACGACCTCGTCCACCGCGATCCTGGGCTCCCAGCGTTCCAGGGCCTCGCGCACCTGCTGGGCGACCCGGCCGGCGGTGTCGCCGTCGCCGGGGGCGAAGACGTACTCGTGGATGCCGCAGCCGAATTCGGGCCGCATCGGCCGTTCGCCGGGGGCGGTGCCCAGGATCAGGCGGATGGCTTCCTCCAGCTCCCGTTCCCGCTCGACCATGGCGATCCCGCCGGTCGGGCCGACCCGCAGGGGGAACGCCCAGCCGCGTCCGATGAACCGTTCGCTCATCAGACACCGCCGATCAGGACGTTCGGGGCGCCGGTCAGGACCATCGCGCCGCACGCGGTCTGGTCGCGCGCCCGCGCGGCGGGCAGGCCGCCGATGAGCACCGTGCCGGTGGCGAGGGCGGCCGGGTTCGGCAGGATCACGTTGGCCGGCCCCAGCGCCGCGTGCGGGGGGACCACGCAGACGTGCAGGCTGCCCACGACGGCGGCGGGCAGGCCGCCGATCAGCACCGTCGCCACCGCCGCGGCGGCGCCGGGCGGCGGCGTGGCGAGCCGGCCACCGTGGTTGGTGGGGTCGCCGGTACGGGCTGCGGCTGGCATCGGGTGCTCCTCGGGGAAGGCGGTCGGGATGCGGGTCGGGG
>NZ_JARAYQ010000433.1:0-4243 GCF_033794505.1 Streptomyces sp. MB09-01
GGGTGCCGGTGGTGGCGGCCCGCGCGGGGTGGGGGTCGACTAAGGTGGCCCGGTGAAGATCGCGCTCATGGACTCCGGAATCGGCCTCCTCGCGGCGGCCACGGCGGTGCGCCGGCTGCGGCCGGACGCGGACCTGGTCCTGTCCTCGGACCCCGACGGGATGCCCTGGGGCCCGCGGACCCCCGCGGACCTCACCGAGCGGGCGCTCTCCGTCGCCCGGGCCGCAGCCGCGCTCCGCCCGGACGCGCTGATCGTGGCCTGCAACACCGCCACCGTGCACGCCCTGGACACCCTGCGCGCGGAGCTGGAGCCCGCCATCCCGGTCATCGGGACCGTACCGGCGATCAAGCCCGCCGCGGCGGCAGGCGGCCGCGTCGCGATCTGGGCCACCCCCGCCACCACCGGCAGTGCCTACCAGCGCGGGCTGATCCGCGACTTCGCGAACGGGGTCCGCGTCACCGAGGTGCCCTGCCCTGGGCTCGCCGACGCCGTGGAGGCCGCCGACGGCGCCGCCGTGGCGGATGCCGTGGCCGCGGCTGCCGCGCTGACGCCCGCCGACGTCACCGACGTGGTGCTCGGCTGCACGCACTACGAGCTGGTCGAGAGCCCCATCAAGGCCGCCCTCGCCGCGCGGACGGGGAGAGCCGAGCTGGTCTACCACGGCTCCGCCGAGGCCGTCGCCGTCCAGGCGCTGCGCCGCCTCGGCTCCCGGCCCGAACCCGCTCTGCCCCGCACGGGCGGACTGACCGTACTGCGCAGCGGGCGCGAGGGGTCCCTGCCGGCCGCCGCGCTCGGATACGCGGAGGGCCGGCTGTTGGCGGGCGAGGGCGCACGCGTCGGCTGACAGCCGCTCACTGACGACAGGCGACGAGACGGACCGTCTTGCGTAAGGCCCGGACGTCGTATACGGTTGCGGGTGTAACGAGACGTAACGGTTCGTCTTGTTCTGCCCTCTCAGCCCAGCGACCGACGGGACCGCCCTTGCGTGCTCCACTCGCCTCCACCCAGATCGTCCTGTCCGAGGTCACCAAGAGCTACGACACCCGTGTCGTCCTGGACTGCGTGAGCTGTACGGTCCGGCCCGGCGAGCGGGTCGGCGTCGTCGGCGACAACGGCTCCGGCAAGTCCACCCTGCTCCGCCTCCTCGCGGGACGGGAACGGCCCGACCGCGGCGAGGTCACCGTCACCGCCCCCGGGGGTCTCGGGCACCTCGCGCAGACCCTCGACCTCCCGCCGTCCGCCCGCGTCGGCGAGGCGGTCGACCTCGCCCTCGCCGACCTGCGCGCCCTCGAACGGCGGATCCGCGCCGCCGAATCCCGCCTGCACCAGGCCGGGCCCGAGGAACTTGCCGCGTACGGGGACCTCCTCGCCGCCCCACGAGGCCCGCGGCGGCCGTGATGCCGAACGCCGCGTCGCGACCACCCTGCGCCACCTCGGCGAACGCCACGCGCTCGACCCGGACCGCCGCCTCGGCACCCTCTCCGGCGGTCAGCGCTCCCGGCTCGCGCTCGCGTCCGCCCTCGCCGCCGAACCGGAGCTGCTGCTGCTCGACGAACCGACCAACGACCTCGACGACGAGGCGGTCGGCTGGCTGGAGGAGCGCCTGCGCGCCCACCCGGGAACCGTCGTCGCCGTCACCCACGACCGGCTCTTCCTCGACCGCGTCACGACCGCCATCCTGGAGGTGGACCAGGACCGCCGGACGGTCCGCCGCTACGGCAACGGCTACACCGGCTTCCTGGCCGCCCGCGCCGCCGAACGCGCCCGCTGGGAAAGGGAGTACGAGGAGTGGCGCGCGGAGGTCGCCGGCGCCGAGCGGCTCGCCGACACCAACATCGGACGGTTCGCCGCCATCCCCCGCAAGCTGCCCCGCGGCTTCAGCGGAGCCGGCGCCTTCCGGGCCCGCTCCCGGACCCACGGCGCCGCCGGCCGCATCCGTGCAGCCCGCGAACGGCTGCACCGGCTGACCGGGAATCCCGTTCCGCCGCCCCCGCAGCCGCTCGTCTTCACCGGCCGGTTCATCGAAGGCGCCGCCGGGGCGGTGGAGTTGGCCGGAGCGGCCGTGCCGGGGCGGCTCGAACCCGTCTCGCTCACGCTCGCGCCGGGGGAGCGTCTCCTGCTGACCGGACCCAACGGCACCGGAAAATCCACCCTGTTGCACCTGCTGGTCGGTGAACTGAAGCCCGCGCAGGGCCTCGTACGGACGCCCCCGCGCGTGGGACTGCTCCGGCAGGACGACCCGTGGGCCCGCGAACCCCGCTCGGCCGTCGAGGTGTTCGGCGAGGAGTGCGCCGAACAGGTCGCCCGGCACGGCCTGCTCACCCCGGACGACCTCATCCGGCCCGTACGCCTCCTCTCGGCCGGCCAGCGCCGGAAGCTGGAGCTGGCCCGGCTGGTGGCCCGCCCGCTCGACCTGCTGCTCCTGGACGAGCCGACGAACCACCTGGCCCCGGTCGTGGTGGAGGAACTGGACGCGGCCCTGGCCCACTTCGGCGGGACCCTGGTCCTGGTCACGCACGACCGTCGGCTGCGCGCGGCCTTCCGGGGGCGCCGCCTGGAGCTTCAGCGGAAGCGGGCGGCGGCCAGCCGGCCGGCCGCCTCGAGCCGCTGAGCCAGCGCCCGCAAGCCCTCCGCGTCCAGGACCCGGTCCCCGAACCCGGGCAGCGGCACGTGTAGCGCGGCCGTCCAGGCCTCCGGGACCGCCCCCTGTCCGTACCGGGCTCCGGCCAGGGCCCCCGTCACGGCGGCCACCGTGTCGGTGTCGCCGCCGAGGTCCACCGCGGCCCGTACGGCGTCCGCGAAACCGGTGGTGGTCCGCAGCGCCCACACCGCGGAGCCCAGGCAGGGCCACACCGCGCCGTTGAACTCGGTGGCCATCCCGGGATGCCAGTCGGGGGCGAGTACGCGGCCGTACCGCTCGCGGTGGCCCGGGTGCACCGCGGCGAGCGTCCCCGGGAGGGCGGCGAGCGGATCTGCCCCGTCCAGGGCGACGCGGACGAGCTCGTGCAGCACCGCCGTCCCTTCCCAGGCGGCCCGGTCGCCGTGCGTCAGCGCCGCGATCCGGCGCGCGGCGTCCATGGTCCGCTCCCGCCCGGCGGCGGCGAAGTACACCGCCGAGGTGGCGGCCCGCATGAGGGAACCGTTGCCCGCGGCCCGGGTGTTGACCTGGAAGTGCAGGACGGCCGCGAGGTCCCACGGCTGGCCGTTCGTCAGCACGTCCTCCGTCTGGAGGCCGATGTCCTTGGGCTGCCCGGCCGCCCACCGCTGGAACCGGGCGAAGACGTCCGGGAGTTCGAGGCCGCCCTGCTCCAGCAGTGACTCGCCGAGCAGCACGGCCATCTGCGTGTCGTCGGTCGCCTCGCCCGGATCCCAGCCGCCGCCCCCGCACATCTCCTCCCGGCGCGCGGACAGTTGTCCCGCAGGGCCGAACTCGTACGGCGCGCCGAGCGCGTCGCCCGCTGCCGAGCCGAGGACAGACCCCACGGCGCGGTCCTGGCGAGTGGTCACTGCATCTCCTCAGGGCATACGGCGGCCAGCAGGCCGCGGGCGAAACGGTCGAGGTCGTCCAGGCCGGCCGCCGCCAGGGTGGCGGGAGCGCCGGACAGCAGGTGGGGGAGGGTGCCGTGGAGCGCGAGGGTGAGGGCCCGGGCCTGCTCCGGCCCGGCCGGCAGCCCCGCCCCGCGCAGCAGGTGCGCGTGCGCCGCGAAGTCCGCCGCGGCGATCGGGTCCAGCAGCGCGGCCAGCCACGGCCGGCGCGTCCCCTCGGTCTGGAGCTCCAGGTACGCGAGGACGCGGGGCCGGCCCGGCCCGGCGGCGTTCCGCAGCAGCCCGGCGAGCAGTGCCGCGAGCTGCCGCGCGTCGGCGGGCCCCGGCCCGGCCCCGGCCAGGGAATCGGCCAGCGCCCGGTACTCCTCCACGCAGCGTTCGGCCACGGCCCGCAGCAGGGCGTCCCGCGTCGGGAAGTAGTTCTTGGCCGTGCCCGTGGGTACGGCGGCGGCCGCGTCGACGGCCCGGTGCGTCAGCCCGCGCCCGCCCGCCTCGGCCAGTACGGCGACGGCGGCGTCCCGCAGCCGGTCCCTTCGGTCCTGATTCACCTTGCCACCCTAACTACATCCGTGGTACCACAGGTGTAGTACCACGGATGTGGTAGTCAGTGGACACCAGGTGGAGGGACGCGCCATGAGCAGCGAGACCGGGGCGAGGACCGAGACGGGAGCCGGGACGGGGGTCGGGACGGGAACCC
>NZ_JARAYQ010000434.1:0-4196 GCF_033794505.1 Streptomyces sp. MB09-01
CGGCCGCATCACCCTGGACCAGGACCTGATCCTGTACCTCTTCGGTACCCCGGGCCAGGACCGCTTCTGGTTCATGTGGGACGACCTCGTCCGCGGCGCGATCGGCGCGATCGTGCTCGTGGACACGCGCCGCCTCGCCGACTGCTTCCCCGCGGTCGACTACTTCGAGAACAGCGGCCTGCCTTTCGTCGTGGCCCTCAACGGCTTCGAGGGACACCAGCCGTATACCCCGGAGGAAGTCCGCGAAGCGCTGCAGATCGGCCCCGGGGCCCCCATCATCACCACGGACGCCCGCCACCGGGCGGACGCCAAGAGCGCGCTCATCACGCTCGTCGAGCACGCCCTCATGGCGCGTCTCAAGTAACACCACGCAGGCGGCCCGGCTCAAGCGGCACCACTCAAGTCCCACGGGTTCTTCACAACGTGAGAGGGCGGGCTGTGTCATAGGACACGGCCCGCCCTCTCGGTTCATAACGTTTCGACAGACAATTGCCGCCAGTTGGCGACGGGGTGCGTTCGGCTGGTGCCGCTACGTGCATAACTCCCCCCATTTTTGCCGCAGGAAGCTCTTTATGTCCGATTTACGTGGGGCATAAGGATCTTGGAATGGCCGATTCCAACTGTTTGGAACACGGCCGTTAACCGTGCTGGAATTCAACGAACTAGCTAGTAGCACCGCCGGAAGGTTGTTGGTCGAGTGAGGCGAAGCAACGCAAGCCCCGCGGTTGAACCCGCGCGCGGCAACTTCACCCCGCCGCCGCGAGCGGCCGCGTCGCCCGTCGACGTGCCCGTGGAGCCACCCGCGCGCCCGGGGAGCACCAGCAGATTCTCGCCCCGCAACTGGCGCGTGCCGACCCGCCTGAACGCCATCCTTCTCGTGCCGGCCCTCGTGGGCCTGGTCATGGGCGGCTTCCAGGTGAAGGGCTCCGTCGACCAGTGGAACGAGGCCAAGGACGCCGAGCAGATAGCCCGGGTCGTCCAGGCGGCCTCGGAATACAGCCAGGCACTGCTCAACGAGCGTGACCTCACGGCCGAGCCCCTCCTGAACGGCCAGACCAACTCCGAGCAGGTGACCAAGGCCTACGCGGTCACCACCGGGGCCAAGGAGAAGTTCGACAAGGCCGTCCAGGACATGCCCAAGAACCAGGGCATGGAGCGACGTCTGGACCTCTTCCGTACGGAAGAGCCCAAACTGAAGGACGTCCGGGAGCGGGCCTACCAGGCCGCCCTGGAGACCCCCAAGAAGAACCTCCCCAACGCGGCGGGCCCCATCCCGACCGAAGAGGGCTACGTCGCGGTCCAGCACTACCTCATGCAGTTCGCCAACGAGCTCGGTCTCGGCACCGGCAACGTGACCTCGTACGGCCGCATGGTCTACGCGGTCCAGCTGGCCAAGGCGGCGAACTCGCTGCAGCGCTCCGTCGGCACCCACCTGCTCGTCCGTCCCAGCACGGACGAGAACGTGCGCAAGGCCCAGCTGGTCGCCTTCTCCTCCTACGCCTACCTCGAGGAAATCGCCATCGGCGAGTACGTCGCGGCCGGCACCGAGGGCGACGTGAACCGCCTCAAGGAGGTCATGGGCAAGAAGTCGGACGAGGGCAAGGCCAAGCTCGCCGACGCCAAGCACCAGGCCGAGCAGGCCGGTACCCGCTTCGTGCCGCCGCCCGCCCCCAACGGCAACCCGCTCGTCGGCATGACCGAGGCGATCGCCAGCGGCGAGAGCAAGAAGAAGCTCGCCGAGAACGGGACGAACCCCCTGTTCTGGCAGGCCGCCGCCACCGCCAAGTTCGACGGCTACGACGAGATCGAGAAGGAACTCCTCGACAAGGCCGTCAAGGACGCCGTCGCGGTCTCCGACGAGGCCCGCACCGACGCCATCGTCAACGGCGCCATCGTGGTCGTGGCCCTGCTCGCCGCCTTCATCATGGCCGGCCTCATGGCCCGCCAGATGGGCCGCGCGATGCGCCGCCTGCGCAGCTCCGCCTTCGACATCGCCGAGCAGCGCCTGCCGATGCTCGTCGACCAGCTCTCGCGCACCGATCCGGGCAAGGTCGACACCCGTGTCCACCCGATCCCGATCGACTCCCAGGACGAGATCGGCGAGGTCGCCCGCGCCTTCGACCAGGTCCACCGGGAAGCCGTACGGCTCGCCGCCGAGCAGGCGCTCCTGCGAGGGAACGTCAACGCGATCTTCACTAACCTCTCCATGCGCAACCAGTCGCTGATCGAGGGCCAGCTGACCCTCATCACCGACCTGGAGAACAACGAGGCCGACCCGGACCAGCTGGAGAACCTCTTCCGCCTGGACCACCTGGCCACCCGTATGCGCCGCAACGGCGAGAACCTCCTCATCCTCGCGGGTGAGGAGCCGGGCCGCCGCTGGGACCAGCCGGTGCCCCTCGTGGACGTGCTGCGCGCCGCCTCCTCCGAGGTGGAGCAGTACGAGCGCATCGAGCTCTCGGGCGTCTCCGATGCCGAGATCCACGGCCAGGCCGTGACCGACCTCGTGCACCTGCTCGCCGAGCTGCTGGAGAACGCCACCACGTTCTCCTCCCCGCAGACCAAGGTCCGCGTCAACGCGACCCGTCTTCCCGACGGCCGCGTGATGGTCGAGATCCACGACAAGGGCATCGGCCTCACCGCCGAGGACTTCGCGGACATCAACCACAAGCTGGCCAACCCGCCGACCGTGGACGCCGCGATCTCGCAGCGCATGGGTCTGTTCGTGGTCGGCCGGCTGGCGGACCGCCACAGCATCCGCGTCCAGCTGCGCCCCTCGGGCGAGGCGGCCGGCACCACCTCGCTGGTCATGCTCCCCGACGCCATCACCCACGGTGGCGGTGGCGAGGGCATCCCGGACGACGACTTCACGGTCTCCCAGATCATCCCGGAGCAGAAGGCCCAGCAGGCCGCCCCGCTGCGCACCGCCGCCGAACTCGGTTTCGACGACTCGCGGTACGACCAGCAGGGCGCCGGCGGCCTCCCGGCCGACCCGGTCGTCCGGTCCCTGGGACAGCAGGAGCGCCGGGCCGCACTGGCCGCCCAGGTGAGCTACCCGCAGGACCAGCAGCAGTACGCCGATCAGCCTGCCCAGGAGTATCCGGAACCGCAGCCGGAGCACGGGTACCAGGAGTACCAGGGCTACGAGCAGCAGTCCGGGCAGGCCTACGACGCCTCCTACGAGGCTCAGCAGGCACAGCAGGGCTACGAGGCGTACCCGCAGCAGGACTACGGTTATACGGAAGACGGCTACCCCGACCAGCAGTCGGCCACTCAGGGCTACGACAATGGCTACGAAGCCCGGTCGGAGCAGGCCGAGTGGCCCGATCGGAACACGTATCCGGCTGCCTACCAGCAGGATTACGGGACCGAATCGGAATCCCAGGCCGTCCCCGAACCGGCCGCGGACCGCGTAGGCTTCGACCGTCCGGGCGCCGCTGCCGACACCGGTCACGTGATGACCGGAGCGGGCCTGCCGCGCCGCGGCAGCCAGCAGCAGTGGCAGCCGGCACAGCAGGAAGCGGAGTCCACCGGATCCCTCTTCGAACAGCGGTCGCCGCGTCAGCAGCAGCCCGCCGCTCCGGAGCAGGAGAAGGAAGGCGGCACCGACTGGCGCTCGGGTAACGACGAGCGCTGGCAGCAGGCCGCCAAACTCCGTGAGCCGAAGGCGGGCGGGGTCACCCCGTCCGGTCTCCCTCGGCGCGTGCCCAAGGCCAACCTGGTCGAGGGCGCAGCGGAGACGACCCCGCAGGGCGGCCCCCAGGTCTCCCGCGCTCCGGAGGACGTCCGCGGCAGGTTGAGCAACCTGCGGCGCGGTGTCCAGCAGGGACGCAGCGCGGGTTCTGAGCAGTCAAGTAACAGCTATGACCAGGAGCGTTAGTGTGAGCCCGATGAGCCAGGCGGCACAGAACCTGAACTGGTTGATCACCAACTTCGTGGACAACACCCCAGGGGTGTCCCACACGGTGGTGGTCTCCGCCGACGGCCTTCTTCTGGCGATGTCCGACGGGTTTCCGCGTGACCGCGCCGATCAGCTGGCGGCCGTGGCCTCCGGTCTGACGTCGCTGACCGCCGGGGCCTCCCGCATCTTCGAGGGTGGCGCCGTCAACCAGACCGTGGTCGAGATGGACCGGGGATTCCTTTTCCTCATGTCCGTCTCGGACGGATCCTCGCTGGCCGTACTGGCGCACCCCGAG
>NZ_JARAYQ010000435.1:0-4189 GCF_033794505.1 Streptomyces sp. MB09-01
TCGCCACCCCCTCCGGCCCCTCCTGGCCTACGCTGACCTCCTGTCGTTTTGGGCACCAACCGACCCTGGGGGAAAGCGATATGACGTACAGCGACGCCCATGAGCCGGGTACGGTCCGGCAGCTGTGGCAGCTGCTCGAGCCCGTGCACGCCATCGTCTACTTCGCACCCGAGGCCTACGAGGAGGCCGGCGCGCTCGGCTACGCCATCGACGACCGGTGGCCCATGTACTTCGCCTTCCGGGCCGCTCCTCTCGGCCCGGCCGATGCGGGACTCGTGAACGCCCTCTTCTTCAGCTTCAGCCCCACCATGGTGGAGCGGTACCTCGCGCAGACCTGGCACACCGCCCCGCCGGCCCGGGTGCTCGCGGCCCGGGCCGTCGCCGCGGACCGATCCCTGCGGTCCCTCCTCGGCGAGCGGACCGCCTCCCCGGAGCTGGCCGAGGCGGCGCGGCTCGCCCGGCGCGCCGCCGAGTCCGCCGTCACGGCGGGCCGCCCGCTCGGCGCTGTCAACGCCGCCCTGCCCTGGCCCGACGCCCCGCACGCCGTGCTCTGGCACGCGGCGACGATCCTGCGCGAGCACCGCGGGGACGGCCACCTCGCCGCCCTCCAGGCCCACCACCTCGACCCGGTCGAGTCGCTGGTCCTGCACTCCGGGGCCGGAGCCGCCCCGGCCGAGTGGTTCGAAAGCCGCCAGTGGTCCGCCGAGGAGTGGAACGCCGGCCGAGACCGGCTCGTCGCCCGGAACCTGCTGGCCGAGGACGGCGCGGCCACCGGAGCCGGACTCGCCGTGCGCACCGCCGTCGAGAAGCTCACCGACGAACTCGCCTCGGCCCCCTGGTCGGCGCTGAGCCCGCAGGAAGTGGCCCGCCTAGCCGAACTCCTCCTCCCGCCGGTCCTCGACATCGTCGGCGCCGGGATCCTCCCGACCCAGAGCACTCTGGGCATCGGCATGAAGTACGACTACGAGGGCTGATCCACCACCTGCTCCTCCGTCCGCTCAGTCCACGTGCTCGCGGTAGCGCTCGATCACCTCCCGCAGCACCTCCGTACCGTCCCGGGCCCACAGGCCCGGGCTGAAGATCTCCACTTCCACCGGGCCCCGGTAGCCGGCCGCGTCGGCCAGCTGCCGTCCATGGATCCGTCACCGAGCTGCCCGCGCCCCAGCAGCACGCCTTCGGGCAGCCGGTGCGTGCGGAACCCGCCGTCTGCCGAGGGGAGCCGGATGCTCACAGCGCCACCTCCGGCACGGGCAGCCGCCGGCCCTCGGCCGAGGAGCGCAGCCCCGGCTCGGCGAGCTGCACCCCGCGCGCCCCGGCCAGCAGGTCCCACCACCAGGTCTCCCCGAGGAGACATGTCTCGGGAAGAGCTCCCACTGTGCCTTGAAGCCGTTCTCGGCGGGACGGTTGTCCGGCACCTCCTGCCACTGGGAACGGAATGCCTCGGTCTGCGGCAGATCGGGATTCCACACGGGCTTCGGCGTCGCCCCGCGGTGCTGGATCCGGCAACCGCGCAGCCCGGCGACGGCCGACCCGTGCGTGCCGTCCACCTGGAACTCCACCAGTTCGTCACGGTGGACCCGGACCGCCCAGGAGGAATTGATCTGCGCGACCGCACCGCCCTCCAATTCGAAGGTCCCGTAGGCGGCGTCGTCGGCCGTGGCCTCGTACGGCTTGCCCGCCTCGTCCCAGCGGCGGCTTATGTGCGTGCGTGTGAGGGCCTGGACGGTGCGGACCCGGCCGAAGAGTTCGTGGAGGAGGTACTCCCAGTGCGGGAAGATGTCGGCGACGATGCCTCCGCCGTCCTGCGCCCGGTAGTTCCACGACGGCCGCTGCGCGGTCTGCCAGTCGCCCTCGAAGATCCAGTATCCGAACTCTCCGCGGAAGGACAGGACCTCGCCGAAGAAGCCGCTCGCGATCAGCCGCCTCAGCTTCAGCAGCCCCGGCAGGAACAGCTTGTCCTGCACCACCCCGTGCTTGATCCCGGCGGCCTCGGCCAGCCGGGCCAGCTCCAGTGAGGACTCGAAGGTGAGGGCCGTCGGCTTCTCGCAGTAGACGTGCTTGCCCGCCGCAATGGCCTGGCGGACCGCCGCCTGCGCGGGCGGCCTCCGTTGCCCGTGCACGCCGCACTGCCCGTCACCACCGTGATGTTCGACGACCACGGCGGGGCCTTCCGCCTCGCCGAGCACCTGCTGACACTCGGGCACCGGCGCATCGCCTACGTCGCGGGCCCCCCGGGGCTGAGCACCACCCGCGAGCGGCTCGCCGGACACCGTGCCGCCCTGCTCCGGCACGACCCCGCCCTCCCCGAGACCTGCGCCTCCCTCACCGTGCACGGCGCCTTCGAGCGTTCCGCGGGCTACGACGCCACCCGGGAACTGCTGCGCCGCGGGGCGACGTTCACGGCCGTCGCGGCCGCCAACGACACCGTCGCCACCGGGGTCGCCGCCGCCCTGCGCGAGGAAGGGATACGGATCCCCGAGGACGTGTCCGTCGCGGGCTTCGACGACCTGCCCATCTGCGCGGACACCGCCGCGGCGCTCACCACCGTCCGGGTACCCCTGCGTGAGGCCGGCGTGCTCGCCGCCCAACTGGTCACCGGCCGTCGGCCGCAGCCGCCGGGCGGGATCACCACGCTACCCACCGAGCTGATGGTGCGCGCCTCCACCGGGCCGCCGCCGACCGCGGGAGGCCGCCCGTGAAGTACGCCTTTTCCACACTCGGCCTGCCCGGCGCACCCCTCGACCGCAGTGCGGCCCTCGCAGCCTCCTACGGGTTCGACGGCCTCGAACTGCGCGCCCACCCCGAGGAACCCCTGCACCCCGACAGCCCGGTTGCCGAGCGCGCCGCCGGACTGCGGACCCTCACCGCCGCAGGCGTCTCCGTCCTCGCCGTCGCGGGCTACGTCAAGGTGGCCGCCCCCGGCGCGGACGCGCCGGTCCTCGCCGAACTACGTGCCCTGGTCCGCCTCGCCGCCGATCTGGAGGCCCCTTACGTCCGGGTCTTCCCTGGCGGCGCCGGCCTGACCGAGGCGGCTGCCGACGCCCATGCCGTGCGTCGCCTGCTGACCGCGGCGCCGTTCGCCGAGCACCACGGAGTGCGGCTCCTTCTGGAGACCCACGACTCCCACCGCACCGCCGCCGCGGCCGCCCGCGTGCTCGACCGCGTCGCGCACCCCGGCGCGGGCGCCTTGTGGGACGTGCTGCACACCTGGCTCGGCGGGGAAATCCCGGCCGAGTCCCGACGGGCCCTTGCTGCGCACCTGGGCTACGTACAGGTGAAGGACGTACGGTCAGCGCAGGACCTGACCCCGACCGGTCTCGGCACCGGCGTGCTGCCCCTCCCCGAGGCGGTGGCCGCGGCACCGCGGGACGGCTGGCTCTGCTGGGAGTACGAGAAACGCTGGTACCCGAACGCCGCCGCCCTGCCCGGCCAGCTCACGCGGGGCCGGGAGTACCTGCAGAGCCTGGTCACCGGACAGTCCCCGGAAGCCGGGCCTGGAGGCGCTTCCTTCGGATCGCCTTGACGGTCGGATGAAGGCGGCGGCGAAGTGGAGCGTGCGATCCGTGCGCTGCGGCCGGAACTGTGGCCTCCGCCACTGCGTGACGCCCGTGCGCCTGCTCGACTGGCCCGATGTTGATCAACGTGATTCTTCGAGTCCTGCCGTTCTGGATCCGCGAACCCCTGCTCATGGCCGTCAGCCTCACCTTCGGCGGCCTCTGCCTCTACTGGTATGCCGTTGTCGGAGAGTGGCAAAGAGCCGCCTTCGGCATCGTGTTTCTCTCGCTCGCGGTCCTGCGGGGCTTCGTCCTGCGCCGCGAGTGGAGATCCCGCCCGAGAGCCGGCCAGGTCGGATGAAGCCGGTTCGCCCCCCGGCATAGGGGAACCCCCGCTCCTGCAGATCTGATGCGCCGCGGCACTGCCCGACTTGCCGGCGCCGCGGCGTGCCGGGCGTGTCACAGCCGTCCTCAAGTCGGTACACGAGGACGGCGAGGGCAGCTGAGCCGGCCACACCGCCGTCCTCGTGTTCACCACCGGGGGGAGGGGAGGGGGGGGGGGTGGGGCCGGGAGGGCGGACAGGTGGCGCACGTGCTGGGGGACACGGGGGCCCCGGGGAACAGCGCGCTTCAGCGGGCGCCCGCCACGCTGGCCCCGCAGGGCATCCGCGGCAGCGATCTCCGCGACAGCGATC
>NZ_JARAYQ010000436.1:0-4147 GCF_033794505.1 Streptomyces sp. MB09-01
TGGATTTGTGGGTTATGTGTCTAGTTTTCTCGGGTGGGGCGGGTATGAAGTGATGTGAGTGTGTGGATGTGGGGAGCCGATTGGTAGAGAGACATGGCAGGGGCGGTGGGTAACGGTCGGCGGGGTCTAGTCATACGCGGGTCCACGCGCAGGCGCCGGTGGCTCGGTCCCGCCGTCCGGTACGCCACGCTCCTGCTGATGCTCGTCGTCATGCTGGGCCCGATCGTCTGGCAGTTCCTCACCTCGATCCGCGGCCGCACCGAGAACGTCTACGACGGCGTGCTGCCCTCGCAGCCCACCCTCGACAACTACGTCCGGGTCGCCGAGTCCTTCCCGCTGCTCCAGTACGTCGGCAACACCCTCACCGTCGCGGTCCTCGCGATCACCTCGAACATGCTCTTCGCGGCGATGGGCGGGTACGCCCTCTCGCGGGCCGCCTGGAAGGGCCGCCAGGTCGTCTTCACCGTGCTGGTGGCGACCCTGATGTTCCCCTTCGAGTCCGTGATGATCTCGATGTTCCTCACGGTGCGCGAGATGGGCCTGGTCGACACCCTCGTCGGCGTCTGGCTCCCCGGCGCGGTCTCCGTGCTCAACATCATGATCATGCGCGCGGCCTTCCTCGCCGTGCCCAAGGAGGTCGAGGAGGCCGCGGTCCTGGACGGGGCCGGCGAATGGACCCGCTTCACCCGGGTGTTCCTGCCCGCCGCCAAGGGCGCCCTCGCCGTCGTCTGCATCACCAGCTTCATGGGCGCCTGGGACGACTTCCTCTGGCCCCTGCTGGTCCTCACGAACAGTGACCACTACACCCTGCAGCTCGGCCTGAAGACCCTGGCCGGCGCCACCACCGTCAACGACCAGCGGATCATCGCCGCCGGCGCGATGGCCGCACTCCTGCCGATGATGATGCTCTTCTTCGCCCTCCAGCGTTTCTTCTTCAAGGGCGTGGGCGAGGGAGCCGTGAAGACCTGAGCCCGCCCGTCCACCGCCTGGCCCGTTCCACCGCCCGGCCCGTTCCACCGTCCCCGTACCCACCAGCCGTCCGTACCGACCACCCAGTCCCTGGAGCAGCCGTCATGCACGACGACCGCAGCATCACCGAGCACCGTCTCCGCCGGGTCCTGAAGGAGCGGATCAAGCCCGCCGTCCACTCCCGTCCGCTCCCGCTGACCGTCGAACGCTGGGAGGCCCCGGGGGAGCCCGTCCCCGTCGCCGAGGGCCTGGCGGCCTCGTACGGGCCCTGCGCGATCGGTGACCCGTGGGGCCCGGCCTGGGGCACCACCTGGTTCAAGGTCACCGGCACCGTCCCGGCCGACTGGGCCGGCCGTACCGTCGAGGCCGTCCTCGACCTCGGCTTCGACCGGATGATGCCCGGCTTCCAGTGCGAGGGCCTGGTCCACCGGGCCGACGGCGGCGAGATCAAGGCGCTCAACCCGTACAACGACTGGGTCCGCGTCGCCGACCGTGCCGAGGGCGGCGAGCGCGTCGAGTGGTACGTCGAGGCCGCCTCCAACCCGGTCCTGGTCGACCACGCGGTCACGTACGAGGGCGACCGGCTGACCAGCGGCGACCAGCCGCTGTACCGGCTCGCCCGGATGGACCTCACCGTCTTCGAGACCGAGGTGTGGGAGCTGGTCCAGGACCTCGAGGTCCTCTACGACCTGATGGTCCAGCTCGACGCCCGGGAGGCCCGGCGTCACGAGATCCTCCACGCCATCGGCGCCGCCCTGGACGCGGTGGACCTGACGGACGTACCCGGCTCGGCGGCCGCCGCCCGCGCCGAGCTCGCCGGGGTGCTGGCCGCCCCGGCCGGCGCCTCCGCACACCGGATCAGCGCCGTCGGTCACGCCCACATCGACTCCGCCTGGCTGTGGCCGCTGCGCGAGACGGTGCGCAAGGTCTCGCGCACCGCGTCCAACATGGTCAACCTGATGGACGAGCACCCCGAGTTCGTCTTCGCGATGTCGCAGGCCCAGCAGCTGGAGTGGATCAAGACCTACCGGCCCGAGCTGTTCGAGCGGGTAAAGAAGAAGATCGCGGACGGGCAGTTCGTCCCGGTCGGCGGGATGTGGGTGGAGTCCGACACCAACATGGTCGGCGGCGAGGCCATGGCCCGGCAGTTCCTCTACGGCAAGAAGTTCTTCCTCGACGAGTTCGGCATCGAGACGAACAACGTCTGGCTCCCCGACTCCTTCGGCTACACCGCCGCGATGCCGCAGATCGTCAAGCTCTCCGGCTCCCAGTGGTTCCTCACCCAGAAGATCTCCTGGTCCCAGGTCAACGCCTTCCCCCACCACACCTTCTGGTGGGAGGGCATCGACGGCACCCGCGTCTTCACGCACTTCCCGCCCGTCGACACCTACAACTCCGACCTCGGCGGCGCCCAGCTCGCGCACGCCGCCCGCAACTACCGGGAGAAGGGGCGCGGTTCGCGGTCGCTGGCCCCCTTCGGCTGGGGGGACGGCGGGGGCGGCCCCACCCGCGAACACCTGGCCCGCGCCAAGCGCCAGCGGGACCTCGAAGGCTCCCCGAAGGTCCGGATCGAGCGCCCGGACGCCTTCTTCGAGAAGGCCCGCGCCGAGTACGAGGACGCGCCCGTCTGGGCGGGCGAGCTCTACCTGGAGCTGCACCGCGGCACGTACACCTCCCAGGCCAAGACCAAGCAGGGCAACCGGCGCAGCGAATCGCTGTTGCGCGAGGCCGAGTTGTGGGCGGCCACCGCCGCGGTCAGGGTGCCGGGGTACGGGTATCCGTACGAGGACCTGGAGCGGATCTGGAAGACGGTGCTGCTGCACCAGTTCCACGACATCCTGCCGGGCTCCTCCATCGCCTGGGTGCACCGCGAGGCGCGCGAGACGTACGCGAAGCTGGGCGGGGAACTCCAGGCGATCACCCTCGCCGCGCAGCTGGCCCTCGCCGGGGAGGGCGGCGAGGAGCTGGTCTTCAACTGCGCCCCGCACGCCCGGCGGGGCGTGGCGGCGGGCGGGGCGGGCCGGCCGGGCGAGGCCGGGGAGCCGGTCACGGTGGAGGAGCGGCACGGCGGCGGGCACGTGCTGGCCAACGGCCGGCTGCTGGTGGAGATCGACGGCCGCGGGCTGATCGTCTCCGTCTACGACCTGGAAGCACGCCGCGAGACGGTCGCCCCGGGGGCCGCGGCGAACCTGCTGCAGATCCACCCGGACTTCCCGAACATGTGGGACGCGTGGGACATCGACGCGTTCTACCGCAACCGGGTGACGGACCTGGTGGACGTGGACGGCCTGGAGGTCGCCGAGAGCGGGCCGGCGTCCGCCACCGTCCGGGTCACCCGCTCCTTCGGCTCCTCCACCGCAGTCCAGTCGGTCACTCTGCGGGCCGGGGCCAAGACGGTGGACATCGTCACGGACGTGGACTGGCACGAGACGGAGAAGTTCCTCAAGGCCGCCTTCCCGCTGGACGTGAAGGCCGAACGGACCGCCTCCGAGACGCAGTTCGGGCACGTCTACCGGGCCACTCACACCAACACCTCGTGGGAGGCGGCCAAGTTCGAGATCTGCGCCCACCGCTGGATCCACGCCGAGGAGCCCGGCTGGGGCGTCGCGCTGCTCAACGACTCCACGTACGGGCACGACGTCACGCGGGACGTGCGGCCCGACGGCGGCCAGACCACCACCGTCCGGCTCTCCCTGCTGCGGGCGCCCCGCTACCCCGACCCGGAGACCGACCAGGGAGCCCATACCCTGCGGTTCTCCCTCGCGCCCGGCGCGTCGATCGGGGACGCGGTCCGCGAGGGCCACGCGCTGAACCTGCCCGAGCGCACCGTGACCGGCGCGGGCCCGGTCGCCCCGCTGCTCGCCGTCGACGAGGACGCGGTGGTCGTGGAGGCGGTGAAACTGGCCGAGGACCGCAGCGGTGACGTGGTCGTCCGCCTCTACGAGTCCCGAGGGGGCCGTGCGACGGCGGTCCTGACGGCGGACTTCCCCTTCTCGGCGGCGGTCGAGAGCGACCTCCTGGAACGCCCGCTGGCCGGCTCGGCAGTGGGCGCCCCCACCCCGGCGGGCGCGGTCCCCCTGACCCTGCGCCCCTTCGAGATCGTCACGGTCCGCCTGCGCCGCGCCTGACCGCCGGGCGAGTGGGCCCCGCCCCGGCCGCCAGGACCGGGGCCCACCGC
>NZ_JARAYQ010000437.1:0-4142 GCF_033794505.1 Streptomyces sp. MB09-01
GGGCGGCCGGGGAGGACTGCAGCAACGGCCCGGCGGCGGTGAGGAGTCCGGCGAGCCGGCGGGTCAGGGCGCGCCGGCCGTCGGGGGTGCCCGCGGCGTCGATCCACCCGGCGGCGCGGTCGCCGAGCCCGGCGGCCGGGTCGAGGTCCAGGAGGACCCGTACGGCCAGGGCCGCTCCCTGTATCAGCGGGGACCCGGAGGCGGCGAGCTCGGCGAGGGCCTCGTCCGTGCGCAGGCCCAGGTGGCGGGCGGCGGCGCGGTCGGCGAGGGCCACGAGGGCGGCCGCGTCGGCGGGGTCGTCGCTCCCGGCGAGGCCGGGCAGGGACCGTACGGCCGCTTCGATCAGGTCGGCGGTGAGGGCGGCGGCCGTGGCACGCGTTCCGTCCGAGGTGCCGGGGAGGTGGCCGCGGTGGAGGGCCTCCAGGAGGTCGAGGGCGTCGAGGAGTTCGGGCAGGGTCGCCGTCTGCGGCAGGGTGGTGGACGCCTCGTGGAGGCGTACGTCGACCAGTTCGGGCAGGTCGCACCGCGCGGCGGCGGCCAGCCCGGCGAGGATCTGCGCCGGGGTCGGCCCGCCGTCGGCGGCGGCCCGGCGGGCGGTGTCGCGCAGGGTTCCTGCAGCGGCCTGGGCGGCGGTGACGCCGCGGACTCCGGCGAGATCGAGGCGGGCCGGGACGGAAGGCGTCCAGGACAGCCGCCACTTCGTGCCGAGGGCGGTCCCGTCGCCGGTGGCGGCGACGGTGAGCGGCTCCCCGTAGGAGGCACCGCACACGAGGAGCCGTTGCAGCAGGACCTCGCGGCGGCCGTCGAGGGCGGAACGCAGCGGGTCGAGGCGGACCTCGCGGGAGGCGGGCTCGTCGGGGCCGGGCAGGCGCAGTTCCGTCAGCTCGGCCTCCACGGAGGGGCCGAGACCGGAGCGGGGGGCGTGCGGGGTGATCCGCCCCCGGGCGGTGCCGACGAACACGGCTTCGAGGGCGCGGGCCAGTGCCCGTCCCCGGCCGAGCGGTTCGCCCTGGCCGAGCACGGTGGTGACGGCCTCGAGGAGTTCGCCGCGGCCTGGCGCGGGGAGCCCGCGCAGGACGGCGAGGTCGCAGGCGAGCCGCAGGGTCTCGGCGGCCTCGCCGGTGCCGGCGGTGTGCCCGGCCCGGCGCAGCTCCCGGCAGAGCCGGGTGACGGCGACGGAGGCCGCCTCCCGGACCCGCCCGGGGTCCCCGCCGGCTTCCAGGACGGCTTGCTGCCAGAGCGGATCCCGGATGCCGGCGGGGTAGCCGGATCGGGAGTCGAGCAGATCGAAGGAGTACGGCACGAAGGAGGTGACGGCCCGTTCCGTCCCCGCGCCGGGACCGGGCTCGGCGTGCGCGGTCCCCGCGGCCCGGGGCCCCGGCAGCGAGCCGCCGGAGCCCCCGGCGGTCGCTCCCGGGAGGACACCGGCGGGCCCGTTCCCGGCATCCACTCCGACGGGGGCCGGGGCGAGGTCAACGAGCCCCGGGCGTGCGGCCGCGGTCCCGCTCCCGGCGCCGGCGCCCACGCGCGCCGGGAGAGCATCAGCAGGCCCGGCGGCCACACCCGCACGGGACGGGTCGACATCGACGGGGCCGCTCCCGGCAGCAGCGCCCTGGCGGGGGCGGTCGGTACAGGTCGGGCCGGTCCCGGCGCTCGCGCCGGGGAAGGCGGGGCCGGCGGAGACCGGCCTGGCCCCCGCGTCCACACCCGCACGGGAGGGGTCTGCACCGGCGGGCCCGGTCCCGGCAGCCACACCCTGGCGGGCGCGGTCCGCAGCGGCCCCGCTCCCGGCGCCCACGCGTTCCGGGTCTACGGCGAGAGCGTCCACGCCCAGGAGGGCCGGGGCGTGGAAAGCGCCGATCACGGCGGCCACCCGGCGGCCCCCGGCGGCTGCGCCGGCGATCACGGAGCGCATGTGGGACTCGCGGGCCAGATCCCTCGCGGGCGGGGTGGAGTCCGCTCGCAGCGCCCAGCCCACGCCGAGCGCCGCCCGGCGCACGGCTTCCGCGGAACAGCCCGGTGCGAGCACCTCGACGGCACGGTCCCACAGATCGTCACCGTCACGGCCGGTACCGGCCGTGACGGTGACGATCTGTGGGACCGTGCCGTCGAGGTGCTCGCACCGGGCTGTTCCGCGGAAGCCGTGCGCCGGGCGGCGCTCGGCGTGGGCTGGGCGCTGCGAGCGGACTCCACCCCGCCCGCGAGGGATCTGGCCCGCGAGTCCCACATGCGCTCCGTGATCGCCGGCGCAGCCGCCGGGGGCCGCCGGGTGGCCGCCGTGATCGGCGCTTTCCACGCCCCGGCCCTCCTGGGCGTGGACGCTCTCGCCGTAGACCCGGAACGCGTGGGCGCCGGGAGCGGGGCCGCTGCGGACCGCGCCCGCCAGGGTGTGGCTGCCGGGACCGGGCCCGCCGGTGCAGACCCCTCCCGTGCGGGTGTGGACGCGGGGGCCAGGCCGGTCTCCGCCGGCCCCGCCTTCCCCGGCGCGAGCGCCGGGACCGGCCCGACCTGTACCGACCGCCCCCGCCAGGGCGCTGCTGCCGGGAGCGGCCCCGTCGATGTCGACCCGTCCCGTGCGGGTGTGGCCGCCGGGCCTGCTGATGCTCTCCCGGCGCGCGTGGGCGCCGGCGCCGGGAGCGGGACCGCGGCCGCACGCCCGGGGCTCGTTGACCTCGCCCCGGCCCCCGTCGGAGTGGATGCCGGGAACGGGCCCGCCGGTGTCCTCCCGGGAGCGACCGCCGGGGGCTCCGGCGGCTCGCTGCCGGGGCCCCGGGCCGCGGGGACCGCGCACGCCGAGCCCGGTCCCGGCGCGGGGACGGAACGGGCCGTCACCTCCTTCGTGCCGTACTCCTTCGATCTGCTCGACTCCCGATCCGGCTACCCCGCCGGCATCCGGGATCCGCTCTGGCAGCAAGCCGTCCTGGAAGCCGGCGGGGACCCCGGGCGGGTCCGGGAGGCGGCCTCCGTCGCCGTCACCCGGCTCTGCCGGGAGCTGCGCCGGGCCGGGCACACCGCCGGCACCGGCGAGGCCGCCGAGACCCTGCGGCTCGCCTGCGACCTCGCCGTCCTGCGCGGGCTCCCCGCGCCAGGCCGCGGCGAACTCCTCGAGGCCGTCACCACCGTGCTCGGCCAGGGCGAACCGCTCGGCCGGGGACGGGCACTGGCCCGCGCCCTCGAAGCCGTGTTCGTCGGCACCGCCCGGGGGCGGATCACCCCGCACGCCCCCCGCTCCGGTCTCGGCCCCTCCGTGGAGGCCGAGCTGACGGAACTGCGCCTGCCCGGCCCCGACGAGCCCGCCTCCCGCGAGGTCCGCCTCGACCCGCTGCGTTCCGCCCTCGACGGCCGCCGCGAGGTCCTGCTGCAACGGCTCCTCGTGTGCGGTGCCTCCTACGGGGAGCCGCTCACCGTCGCCGCCACCGGCGACGGGACCGCCCTCGGCACGAAGTGGCGGCTGTCCTGGACGCCTTCCGTCCCGGCCCGCCTCGATCTCGCCGGAGTCCGCGGCGTCACCGCCGCCCAGGCCGCTGCAGGAACCCTGCGCGACACCGCCCGCCGGGCCGCCGCCGACGGCGGGCCGACCCCGGCGCAGATCCTCGCCGGGCTGGCCGCCGCCGCGCGGTGCGACCTGCCCGAACTGGTCGACGTACGCCTCCACGAGGCGTCCACCACCCTGCCGCAGACGGCGACCCTGCCCGAACTCCTCGACGCCCTCGACCTCCTGGAGGCCCTCCACCGCGGCCACCTCCCCGGCACCTCGGACGGAACGCGTGCCACGGCCGCCGCCCTCACCGCCGACCTGATCGAAGCGGCCGTACGGTCCCTGCCCGGCCTCGCCGGGAGCGACGACCCCGCCGACGCGGCCGCCCTCGTGGCCCTCGCCGACCGCGCCGCCGCCCGCCACCTGGGCCTGCGCACGGACGAGGCCCTCGCCGAGCTCGCCGCCTCCGGGTCCCCGCTGATACAGGGAGCGGCCCTGGCCGTACGGGTCCTCCTGGACCTCGACCCGGCCGCCGGGCTCGGCGACCGCGCCGCCGGGTGGATCGACGCCGCGGGCACCCCCGACGGCCGGCGCGCCCTGACCCGCCGGCTCGCCGGACTCCTCACCGCCGCCGGGCCGTTGCTGCAGTCCTCCCCGGCCGCCC
>NZ_JARAYQ010000438.1:0-4130 GCF_033794505.1 Streptomyces sp. MB09-01
TGGTGGGATCGGAGATGTTTAAAAAGGAAAGCCCCCAACCGCGGCAGCACCGCGATCGGCGAGGCGTCCCAGGGCAGGGCGTACGCGTCCTGCCCCTGGAGCAGGAAGGGCAGGGTCTTGGTGAAGAACAGCGTCGGGCTCGGCATCATCAGCGCGCCGGCCACCGAGAGCCCCAGCGGCACCAGCACGGCCGCGGCCAGTCCCCGCCACTGCCGGGCGAGCAGGAACAGCAGCCCGATCGGCACCAGCATCGGCTTGCAGGCGATCGCCAGCCCGACCACCAGCCCGGCCGCCGCCCACGACCGCCGGTGCGCGAGGAGCAGCGCCACCGGCAGCGCGGCCGCCGAGATGGCGGTCCAGTTCCCGATCAGCACGAGGTTCACGTACGGCTTGTAGGCGAGGGCGAACACCGCGAAAACGCCGACCGCGAAACGCGAGCGCAGCGGAACCGAGAACATCCGCAGCGCGGCCAGCCAGCCCGCGCCCAGCAGCGCCGACATCCCGACCGGCAGCACCCACTGCAGCAGCGTGCGCGGCAGCAGGGCCTCGGGAACCGCCATGATCACGGCGCTGGGGAGGTAGAGGAAGCGCTTGTCCTCGTACGGTGACCCGCCCGCGAGCAGCGTCTGCGCGGCCTTGACCACGAAGGCGTTGTCCGAGCCCCAGTTCGCCCGCAGGCTCGTGGAGACGCAGACCCCGAGGAGCACCGCGAGGGAGAGCACCTGCCAGGTGCGGGAGGCCGGCCTCAGCAGCCAGTCGATCAGCCGGCTCCCCGAGGTCCCGTTCCCCGGCGACCGTTCCCCGGGGGCGCCCGTCCCCGGGGCCTGGGTTCCGGAGCTCTGGTTCTCCCACTTCATCAGCCAGATGCTAGGCCGCAGCCCCACGACGCCTGCCCCTCACTCATCCGAGGGGGTGACGGTCTCCCCCTAGCGCTTGCGTTCGACTCTACGTTCGTCCCAGACGGGTTCCTGAGTCTCCCGCACAACACCGTCCGAACCGAAGACCAGGTAACGGTCAAAAGTGCGCGCGAACCACCGGTCGTGCGTGACGCACAGCACAGTCCCCTCGTACGCCTCCAGGCCGTCCTGGAGCGCCTCCGCGGACTCCAGGTCCAGGTTGTCCGTCGGCTCGTCCAGCAGCAGCGCCGTGGTCCCCGCCAGCTCCAGCAGCAGGATCTGGAAACGCGCCTGCTGGCCGCCCGAGAGCCTCTCGAACGGCTGGTCTCCCTGGCGCTCCAGTTCGTACCGGCGCAGCACGCCCATCGCCGCGCCGAGCGGCTTGGCCGCCTCCGTCCACAGGATGTCGACGAGGGTGCGGCCGAACAGCTCGGGGTGGGCGTGCGTCTGTGCGAAGTGGCCGGGGACCACCCGCGCGCCCAGCTTCCACGTGCCCGTGTGCTTGACGTCCTCGCCCGCCAGCAGCCGCAGGAAGTGCGACTTGCCGGAGCCGTTCGAGCCGAGCACCGCGACGCGCTCCCCGTAGAAGACCTCCAGCGAGAAGGGCTTCATCAGGCCCGTGAGCTCCAGGTTCTCCACGGTGAGGGCGCGTACGCCCGTACGGCCGCCCTTCAGCCGCATCCGGATCTCCTGCTCCCTCGGCGGCTCCGGCGGCGGCCCGGCCTCCTCGAACTTCTGGAAGCGGGTCTGCATCGCCCGGTACCGCGAGGCCATGTCGGGGCTGCTCGCCGCCTGGTTCCGCAGCCGCAGCACCAGGGCCTTCAGCCGGGCGTGCTCCTCGTCCCAGCGCCGCTTGAGCTCCTCGAAGCGCGCGAAGCGCTCCTTGCGGGCCTCGTGGTAGGTGGCGAAGCCGGAGCCGTGCACCCAGACGTCCGTGCCCATCGGGCTCGGCTCCAGGCTGACGATCTTCTCGGCGGCGCGGGACAGCAGCTCCCGGTCGTGCGACACGAACAGCACGGTCTTGCGGGTGGCCTTCAGCTGCTCCTCCAGCCACCGCTTGCCGGGGACGTCGAGGTAGTTGTCCGGCTCATCGAGCAGCAGCACCTCGTCCGGCCCGCGCAGCAGCGCCTCCAGCACGAGCCGCTTCTGCTCACCGCCCGAGAGCGTGCGGACCTCGCGGAACTGCGCCGAGTCGTACGGGATGGCCAGCGCGGCCATGGTGCAGACGTCCCACAGGGTCTCCGCCTCGTAGCCCTGGACGTCGGCCCAGTCGCTGAGCGCCTGCGCGTACGCCATCTGCGCGGCCTCGTCGTCGACCGTGAGGATCAGCTGCTCGGCCCGGTCCACGGCCAGCGCGGCCTCCCGGATGCGCGGCTGGGACACCGAGACCAGCAGGTCGCGCACGGTCGTCTCGTCCCGCACCGAGCCCACGAACTGCGACATCACGCCGAGCCCGCCGCTGACGGTGACCGCTCCGCCGTGCGGCTGGAGGTCACCGGAGATCAGCTTCAGCAGGGTGGTCTTGCCGGCCCCGTTCGCCCCCACGAGGGCGACCACCGAACCCTCCCCCACCCGGAAGGAGACGTCGGGGAGCAGGACCCGCCCGTCGGGAAGGTAGTACTCCAGGTGGCTGGCTTCGAGATGTCCCATGCCGCGCATTGTCCAGGTCCGGCCGCGATCCGCCCAAACGGATATCCGGCCCCGCGGCCCGGCCGGCGGCGGTCAGCAGCAGCCGGTGCCCGGCAGGGTCCGCACGTTGCGCGCTTCCTTGCTGCGGGCGGCCAGCAGCTCGTCCGCCGGGTAGCCGACCTCCTCGAGGGTCAGCCCGTGCGGCTTCACGACGTGCACCGAGGAGTCCCGTACGGCGGCGCGCAGGACCTTCCCCGGCCAGTCGGTGGGCCGGTGCCCGTCGCCGACGTGCAGCAGGGCGCCCACCAGCGAGCGGACCATGTTGTGGCAGAAGGCGTCGGCACGGACGGTCGCGGTGACGATCCCGTCCTCGGCGCGCTCCCAGCTGAGCTGCTGGAGCGTGCGGATGGTCGTGGCACCCTCGCGCTTCTTGCAGTACGCGGCGAAGTCGTGCTCGCCGAGCAGCGGGACGGCGGCCTCGTTCATGGCGTCCACGTCGAGGGGCCACTGGTGCCACAGGACGTGGCCGCGGCGCAGTGGGTCGACGCCGCCCTGGTGGTCGCCGACTCGGTAGGCGTAGCGGCGCCAGATGGCGGAGAAGCGCGCGTTGAAGCCCTCGGGGGCCTCGGCGACCTTCCACACCCGTACGTCGTGCGGCAGCCGGCCCGCGAGGCGGCGCAGCAGCTTGTCGTGGTGCTCGGCCCACACCTCCTCGGCGAGGTCGAACTGGGCGACCTGCCCGCGGGCGTGCACGCCCGCGTCGGTACGCCCGGCCACGGTCAGCTCAACCGGGTCGGGCAGCCGCATCACGGTCTGCAGGGCCGACTCCAGCTCGCCCTGGACGGTCCGCAGCACGCGCTGCTTCGCCCAGCCGGAGAAGTCCTTGCCGTCGTAGCTCAGGTCCAGCCGCACCCGGACGTGCCCGGGCTCCACCTCGTCACTCACGTGACAGATCCTCTCAGAGTCACCGAAATGCAGAACGGGCCCGCCCCGGGAAGGGGCGGGCCCGTTCAGAGCCGATCAAGCAAGCGTGATCCCGGGGGATCAGGCCTCCTTGGTCTCCTCGGCGGGGGTCTCGGTGGCCTCGGCCTTGGCCTCCGCCTCCTTCACCGCGCGCTTGGTGGCGGCCTCGGCCTCACCAGTGGCCTGCTGGGCGACCGTGAGGGCCTCGACCAGCTCGATCACGGCCATCGGGGCGTTGTCGCCACGACGGTTGCCGATCTTGGTGATGCGCGTGTAACCACCGGGGCGGTTCTCGTAGCGCGGGGCGATCTCGGTGAACAGCGTGTGCACGATGCTCTTGTCCGTGATCGTCTGCAGCACCAGGCGACGGTTGTGGATGTCGCCCTTCTTGGCCTTGGTGACCAGACGCTCGGCGTAGGGACGCAGGCGACGGGCCTTGGCCTCGGTGGTGGTGATGCGGCCGTGCTCGAAGAGCGCCTTCGCGAGGTTCGCGAGCAGGTGCTTCTCGTGCGCGGCGGAACCGCCCAGGCGGGCACCCTTTGCGGGACGCGGCATTGTTACTCCTTCAAATCTGCACCGGCCGTGTCAGGTACCGGAGTCAGTTCCCTCAGGCGGTCGCGAGAGGGGGGTGTGGGGGGCGTG
>NZ_JARAYQ010000439.1:0-4127 GCF_033794505.1 Streptomyces sp. MB09-01
CCGTCGTGGCGCTTCACCTGGACGGTCCGCCCGGCCCGCACCCGCCCAGCACCAGCCGCCTGCCGGAAGCCAGCAGCACGGCCAGGGCAGGAGGCACCACCGCGCCGGGCGGACCGTCCAGGTGAAGCGCCACGACGGTCTGCGGGCCCCGGTGCTCACGCGCGAACAGCTCGTAGCAGCCACCCACCACCCCCGGCACCACCAGCAGACAGATCACGTCCGCCGAAGACGCCCCGCTGCGCAGCGTGCTGAGGGTGGCGCGCCGCGGCACGGGCGGCAGGGCGGCCATGGCCGGGGCCTCGTCGTCCGCCAGCAGGTCCAGCACCTGGCCGACGGTGGCATCCGGGTCCGGCAGACCGGTCAGGGCCCGCAGCAGGCCGACGCACTGGCCCAGGACGGCGGCGGCGTCCGCATCCGCCAGCCTCGCCCGGTCGTAGACGGCATCGAGCAGCAGCGCGCCGCCGCTCTCGTGCCGGGCGACGACCGTGACGGGCACCCCGGTTCCGGCGCCCACGGCCCGCGGCGCATCCACGCCGATGCCCTGCGCCGCCAGTTCCCGGCCCACGTCGGCCCCCGGTCCGGCCGGGCCGTCGAAGACGATGACGGAGTCGGTGAGCCGCTCGCCCGGCCCCCGGCCGCTCCACTCGCGGATGCGGTCGGCCGACACCCACGGATAGGCGGCCATCTCCAGCCGGGCGTCGTGCACCTGCTGCAACAGGCCGCTCAGCGGGGCCTCCGGATCCACCCGCACCGTCATCGGCAGCGCACTGCCGAGCAGCCCGGGGATACCGGCCGCTCCCGGCAGCGCCACGTCACCGCCGGAGAGCCGGACCCCGAAACTCACCGGCAGGGGCCCCTCGGCCGCGGCCGCCCGGTACAGCAGCAGCGCCCACACCAGGTGCAGGGCGCTGCTCTCGCCGGCACCCCGGGCCGCGGCCCACGAGCGCAGCCGGGGACCGTACGGTTCGCCCAGCCGCCGGCGCAGGTGTCCCTCGCCGCTCTGGCGGGTGTCCGCGCCGGGACGGCCCGGCGCGGTCGCAGCACCGCGCGGGGGCGCCGCACGCGTCCACAGCTCCCGGGCACCCTCGGTGCTCTGCCGGGCCAGCCAGCGCGCGTGGTCCCACAGGTCGGGGCGGCGTTCACCGCCGGGCAGGACGCCTGCGGCCAGGTAGGCGCGGTAGAACGCGCGCAGCAGGAGATGGACGCCGCGCTCGTCGAGCAGGGCGCGGTGGCAGGTCAGCAGCACCCGGGTGGGTGCCCCCGGTTCCCCCTCCAGCAGGGTCAGGCGCAACAGCGGCGGACGGGTGAGGGCGAACCCCCGCGCCCGGTCCGCGTCGAGGAGCTCCTGCCAGGTGATCTCGGTGCGGGTGCGGTGGACGACCTCCACCTCGGCGCACGGATGCAGCAGGAGCCGGGGCACGGCCGTCCAGTCGAACGCGGCCCGCAGGACCGACTCCCGCCCGCAGACGGACTGCCAGGCCGCGTCGAAGCGGGCCCGGTCGAGCGGGCCCGCCCAGTTCCAGTGGATCTGCTCCACGTGCCGCTCCGGTCCGCCGGGACGGGTGACGGCCTCCACGAGCAGTTCGCGCCGGTACCCGTCCAGGGTCAGGGGTTCACCGCCGCCCGGGCAGGGGCCCAGCAGATCGGCCAGCAGCTCGGCGCTCAGCGACGTGGGGCCGGACGCGGCGGCGTCCGGGAGGAGGCGCAGGGTGTGCCGGCCCGGACCGTGGCCCTCCAGGGTGACCCGGAAGCCGCGGTGGCGCTCGGCGATGCGGGCGGCGAACACCTCGGCGTCCGCATCGTGGCGCAGCCCGCGCAGGCCGAGGACGAGCGTGGAGCCGGGTGCACCGCGGCCCGCCTCGTGCACCACCGCCAGGACCGGCCCCGGCCCGTCCGCGGCGTCACGGCGGCTCACCGGCCGGCCCGCACGCAGCCCGGCCGCACGCAGCCCGGCCGCACGCAGCCCGGCCGCACGCCGTCGGGCCGGACGCCCGCCGCGGTCCCGTCAGTCGCCGACACGGACACGGACACGACACGGCGGAGCCGACGCGCTGGACACCGCGGCACGTTCCCTTGCGTTCACGGCGTCCGCCTTCCCTCGCCCCGCCCGGAGGTCCCCGGCCGCAGAAAGCGTAAGTGGTCCACCGGCCCGGGCCTCCTTTCCTCGAGCGGGACTGCAGCGCTTCGCGAACCGGTGTCGACCTGCGCCTCCCGCACCGCCGCCGGGAGGACGGCCCGGCGCCGGTGCGCGGCGCCGACCAGGTAACGCTCCTGGACGAGATGGGTGGTGAACGTCCACTCCCCGGCCGCGTCCCCCTCCCGCGGTGCGCCCGCCAGGACGACCCGCCCCCGCTCGTCACGGTCGAACCCGAAGGCGGAAGAGCGGCGGCGCAGCCCCGGCCCGAGCGCCTTGGCGTAGGCCTCCTCCAGGGTCCACAGCCCCAGCAGCCGGGCCCGGCGCTCGCCCTCGGGCAGCGCGGCCAGCGCCGCGCGCTCCTCCACGCCGCACAGCTGCCCGGGCGGCACCTCGAAAGAGACGTCACGGTCCGCGGCCTGCGCGTCCACACCGATCGGACCGGTGCGGCTGACACCGACCGCGATCAGCTCACCGGTGTGCGCCAGGCTCACCTCCAGGCCCTCGCCCGCGCCCCGCACCAGGGGCTGCCCGCCCGGCCCGTACCCCAGTTCCAGGCTGTCCACGGGAACGTCCAGCGCGGCGGCGGCGCAGTGCTTGACCACCAACCGCGAGACGGCGAACCGCATCCTGCCGGCCGCCGGCGCCGTCTGCCGGTAGCGGGGCCAGTCGCTCCCGAGCAGCGGCCGCAGCGCGGGATCGAGCAGGACGGCCGCCAGCCACTGGCCCCACGTCGTGCAGACGACCGCCCGGCCGACGTCGTCGAGCCGGTCGCCCACCTCGTCCCAGGGCCCCTCGGGACCGGCGATGTGCAAGGGCACGTCGATCGGATCAGGACGGTACCGGGCGGGGACCATGGCCACCGGCCTCCTTCTCGTACTCAGCGCGAACCCGTGCTCATCGCGGACTCGCGGACGGCGAAACCCGGAACTCATCGCAGACGGCGGACGGCGCTGCGGGCGTGCCACCCCGCCATGCGCAGAGTCTCGGTACCGGCCCGCCCCAGCCACGTCCGCACGTACCGGCGCGCCTCCACCAGGTCGGTCCCCGCACCCAGCACCTCCTCGACCGCTTCCTCCCGCAGCATCACCTGCCGGGCGCAGACGACCCGTACGCCGTCCCCGTCCGAAACCAGCGACCACTCGCCGCTGTGCGCGGCGATCAGCGCGGACGTCGTCAGCTCCTTGTGCACGATCCGCGCGGCCGAGGGGAAGCACAGCCGCACCGACCGGGTGGTGACCGTACGTCCGCCCGGGGCGGCGCAGGTGTCCACCGTGGCCAGCTGCACGCCCGGCACGTCCTCGATCACACCGACCGACTCCACGTGCGGGACGCGCTCGGGCCAGTCCCCGATCCGGTAGAGGAAGTCGTAGACCAGCTCGGCCGGGCCGTCGACGTGCACACCGTCCTCGAAGGAGAACAGCAGCTGGTCCAGGCGCTCCCAGCGCTCGGCGACCCCCTTCACGTGGCCGACCTGTTCGGCCGCCTCCGCCTGCCACTCCTGCCGGCTGCGCCCGGTCCCGGCGGCGGGCAGCCCCTCCAGAGTGCGGTCCTGACGCAACGTCAGCAGTGATTCCGTCTCGCCGAGCGCCTCGACCGTCCACCGGCCGGCGGTGGGCAGCCCGGGGCGGGCGGTGTCCTCCTGCTCGAACGCGACGGTCCTGGCGTGCGGGTCCAGCACCCGGCGTACGTGGAAGGAGCGGACCCTTTCCTCCCGCACGTCCCAGAGCCGCAGCCGCTCCCGGACCCCGTCGAAGTCCATCCGCTCGACGTGGACGTACGAGGGCAGCAGCAGCGGCCAGCGCACGGCATCGGCCAGCAGCCCGTAGACCACGCCGGCCGGGGCGGCGACCCACGCCGTCCGCTCGCTCGCGTGCACGCGCTGCGACGACATGAGACGCACCCCCGCCCTGATCGTTCCTGCGATGGGATCCAGGCTGCACCAGGGGACTCGAGCCTTCCTCAACCCCCGACGGGCGCGGCCCCGCTGAGC
>NZ_JARAYQ010000043.1:0-40502 GCF_033794505.1 Streptomyces sp. MB09-01
CCCCCGCTTCCCCGCGCCCCGTGCGCATCGGAACCCCGAGAGAGAACCGCTGAGACCATGGGTACCCCCGCCGAGCTGATCTCCCCCCGATCCCCGCGGGTGGCCGCCGCCAGGCGACTGGCGCGGCGCAACTTCCGCACCAAGGAGCGCCGGTTCATCGCCGAGGGCCCGCAGGCGGTCCGCGAGGCCGTCGAGCACCGCGGTCCCACCGGAGCGTCGACCCTGATCGAGCTGTTCGCCACCGTCGAGGCGGCCGAGCGCTACACCGAGATCATCGACGCCGCCCTCGACGCGGGTGCCCGCGTGCACTACGCCTCCGACGAGGTGCTCGCCGAGGTCTCGCAGACCGTCACCCCGCAGGGCCTCGTCGGCGTCTGCCACTTCCTGGACTCCCCGTTCGAGGAGATCCTCGCGTCCGGGCCCAAGCTCGTCGCCGTCCTCGCGCACGTCCGCGACCCCGGCAACGCCGGTACGGTGCTGCGCTGCGCCGACGCCGCCGGCGCCGACGCGGTGGTGCTGACCGACGCCTCCGTGGACCTCTACAACCCCAAGTCCGTACGGGCTTCCGTGGGCTCCCTCTTCCACCTCCCGGTCGCGGTCGGCGTCCCGGTGGAGCAGGCCGTCGAAGGACTGCGGGCGGCCGGCGTACGGATCCTCGCGGCCGACGGCGCGGGCGAGGACGACCTCGACGCCGAGCTGGACGCGGGCACCATGGGCGGGCCCTCCGCCTGGGTCTTCGGCAACGAGGCCTGGGGCCTGCCGGAGGAGACCAGGGCCCTGGCGGACGCCGTGGTGCGGGTCCCGATCCACGGGAAGGCGGAGAGCCTGAACCTGGCGACGGCCGCCGCCGTGTGTCTCTACGCGTCCGCGCGTGCACAGCGGGCGCCCGGAGGGTGCCGCTCCGTGACCCCCAGCTAGTAATGTGGCGGCCCGGGGGCCCACTGCGCTACTCGGAGATGTGGGGTACGGGGACATGACCGTCGGTACGAACAGCTCACCGGGGGCCGGCACGACGGCCGGTACGCCGGTGCCGGCCGGACCCGGCCCCGCCCAGGTCCCGCCGCAGGTCGACGGTCTGGCCGGCGTCCCGCCGCAGGCCCCGGCCGGCGCCCGTGCGGGCGGGCCTGCGGACTCCGTCCCCGGCGCCCGCGCCGATGCCGTACCCCCGGGGTCCGCCCCCGGTGAGGGGCTCGGCTTCGGGATCGACCCCGACAGCCTCCCCGACGGCCTCGTCGTCGCCGACCACACCGGGCGCGTCATCTGCTTCAACCGGGCCGCCGCCCGGATGACCGCCACCGACCCCGCCCGGGCCCTCGGTGCGCGCATCGACCGGGCCCTCCCGCTGGAGGACCTCGAAGGCCGCCGCTGGTGGGCGCTGACCGATCCGTACGGGGGCCTCGCCACCCGCCGCGGACAGCCCGAGCGGAACCTGCTGCTCCCCGGCGGCCGCGAGGTGCTGGTCTCCGCCAGCTACGTCCGCACCCACCCCACGGGCCCGCTGCGCCGCCTCGTGGTCACCCTGCGGGGCACCGAGGCGCGCCGCCGCACCGAGCGCAGCCACGCCGAGCTGATCGCCACCGTCGCCCACGAGCTGCGCTCTCCCCTGACCTCGGTCAAGGGGTTCACCGCCACCCTGCTCGCGAAGTGGGAGCGGTTCACCGACGACCAGAAGCGGCTGATGCTCGAGACCGTCGACGCCGACGCCAACCGCGTCACCCGCCTCATCGCCGAACTCCTCGACATCTCCCGCATCGACTCCGGCCGCCTGGAGGTGCGCCGCCAGCCCGTCGACATCGCCACCGCCGTCGGCCGCCACGTACAGGCGCTCACGGCGAACGGCCAGGCCCCCGAGCGGTTCCTCGTGAGCGTGAGCCGTCCGCTCCCCGATCTGTGGGCCGATCCGGACAAGATCGACCAGATCCTCGGCAACCTCCTCGAAAATGCGGTGCGCCACGGAGAGGGAACGGTCACCATCGGGGTATCGCCGCATGAGAAGGGAACCGCCGTCACCGTGTCCGACGAAGGCCCCGGGATCCCCGAGGAGTCGATGGGCCGCGTCTTCACCCGCTTCTGGCGGGGGAGCAAGCGCGGCGGCACCGGCCTGGGCCTCTACATCGTCAAGGGCATCGTGGAGGCCCACGGCGGCACCATCACGGTCGGCCGCGGCCCCGGCGGCGGCGCCGAGTTCCGATTTATCCTGCCCGTGAGCGCCCCGGCGTACCTCACGCAGTAGCCCTGCTGAGCATCTCGCCAGACGGCCCACGGGCTCCTTCACCTCCAGCGACCTTTAGACTCGTCCTTTGGCACCTTTGTGTCTCTGCTTCGATCGGTCTGATCGTGTCGTACGGGGACCCACCAGCCAGCCATCGGAAGTACGGGAAGAGATGTCGGCACCGAACAAGTCGTACGACCCTGTCGAGGTCGAGGCACTGAAACCGGAAGAGATCGAGCGCATGCGGGACGAGGCGCTCGCCGCCTTCGCGTCCGCCGGCGACCTCGACGCGTTGCGTGAGGCGAAGACCGCGCACATGGGCGACCGCTCGCCCCTGGCGCTCGCCAACCGCGAGATCGGCGCGCTGCCCCCGCAGGCCAAGGCCGAGGCGGGCAAGCGCGTGGGCCAGGCCCGCGGCGCCGTGAACAAGGCCTTCGGGGCCCGCACGGTCGAGCTCGAGGCCGAGCGCGACGAGCGGGTGCTGGTCGAGGAGGCCGTGGACGTCACGCTGCCCTACGACCGCGTCCCCGCCGGCGCCCGGCACCCCCTGACCACGCTGATGGACCGCATCGCGGACATCTTCGTGGCCATGGGGTACGAGGTCGCCGAGGGGCCCGAGGTCGAGGCGGAGTGGTTCAACTTCGACGCCCTCAACTTCACGCCCGACCACCCGGCGCGCCAGATGCAGGACACCTTCTTCGTCCGGGGCCCCGAGGGCACCGAGGGCGACGAGTCCGGTGTCGTCCTGCGCACCCACACCTCCCCGGTGCAGGCGCGCTCGCTGCTGGAGCGCAAGCCCCCCGTCTACATCGTCTGCCCGGGCCGGGTGTACCGCACCGACGAGCTCGACGCGACGCACACCCCGGTCTTCCACCAGGTCGAGCTGCTCGCCGTGGACGAGGGCCTGACCATGGCGGACCTCAAGGGCACCATGGACCACATGGTCCAGGAGCTGTTCGGCGAGGGCACCACCACGCGTCTGCGCCCGCACTTCTTCCCCTTCACCGAGCCGTCCGCCGAGATGGACATGCAGTGCTACGTGTGCCGCGGCGAGTCGGTGGGCAACCCCGACCGCCCGTGCCGTACCTGCTCCAGCGAGGGCTGGATCGAGCTGGGCGGCTGCGGCATGGTCAACCCCAAGGTGCTCGTCGCCTGCGGCGTGGACCCGGAGAAGTACAGCGGGTTCGCCTTCGGGTTCGGCATCGAGCGGATGCTGATGTTCCGTCACAACGTTGAAGACATGCGAGACATGGTCGAGGGTGACGTTCGCTTCACCCGGCCGTTCGGGAGTGAGATCTGATGCGCGTCCCGCTTTCCTGGCTGCGGGAGTACGTCGACCTGCCCGCGGGCGAGACCGGTCGTGACGTGGCCGCCAAGCTGGTCGACGCCGGCCTCGAGGTCGAGACCGTCGAGCAGCTCGGCGGCGGGCTCAAGGGCCCGCTCGTCGTCGGCCAGGTGCTGACCATCGAGGAGCTCGAGGGCTTCCGCAAGCCGATCCGCTTCTGCACGGTCGACGTCGGCCGGGCCAACGGCACCGGTGAACCGCAGGAGATCGTCTGCGGCGCCCGGAACTTCTCCGTCGGCGACAAGGTCGTTGTGGTCCTGCCCGGCGCGGTGCTCCCCGGCGACTTCGCGATCGCCTCGCGCAAGACGTACGGCCGCACCTCGCACGGCATGATCTGCTCCGGCGACGAGCTGGGCATGGGCGACGACGGCACGCACGGCATCATCGTGCTGCCGCACGAGCACGAGGTCGGCACCGACGCGATCGAGCTGCTCCAGCTCGTCGACGAGGTCCTCGACATCGACATCACCCCGGACCGCGGCTACTGCATGTCCATGCGCGGTGTCGCCCGCGAGGCGGCCACCGCCTACGGCCTGCCGCTGCGCGACCCGGCGCTGCTCGACGTGCCTCAGCCGAACTCGTACGGCTACCCGGTCGAGATCGACGACCCGGCCGGCTGCGACCGCTTCACCGCCCGCACGGTGACCGGCCTCGACCCCGACGCGCGCTCCCCGATCTGGCTGACCCGCCGCCTGCAGAAGGCGGGCATGCGTCCGATCTCGCTCGCCGTCGACATCACCAACTACGTGATGCTCGAGCTCGGCCAGCCGCTGCACGCCTACGACCGCTCCAGCATCGAAGGCGCCATCGGCGTCCGCCGTGCCGAGCAGGGCGAGAAGTTCACCACCCTCGACGGGGTCAAGCGCACGCTCGACGCCGAGGACCTGGTGATCACCGACAACAGCGGCCCGATCGGGCTCGCCGGTGTCATGGGCGGCGCCCACACCGAGATCGCCGACTCCGTCACCGACCCCGAGACCGGCCAGGTCACGGGGACCACGGACGTCGTCATCGAGGCCGCGCACTTCGACTCCGTGTCGATCTCGCGCACCGCCCGCCGCATGAAGCTCTCCTCCGAGGCCTCCAAGCGCTTCGAGCGGGGCGTCGACCCGCAGGCCGCCGCCGCGGCCGCGCAGCGGACCGTCGACCTGCTCGTGCTCCTCGCGGGTGGCACCGCCGAGGCGGGCGTCACCGAGGTCCTCGCCCCGGGCGCGCCGCGCACCATCGCCATGCCCGCGGACCATCCGGACCGGGTGGCGGGCATGGAGTACGGCCGCGAGACCGTCGTGCGCCGCCTCCAGGAGATCGGCTGCGACGTCTACGGCCAGGACGAGCTCGTCGTCACCGTCCCCTCCTGGCGGCCCGACCTCGCCGCGCCCAACGACCTCGCCGAAGAGGTCATCCGGCTGGAGGGCTACGGGAACCTCCCGTCGACCCTCCCGCAGGTGCCCTCCGGCCGCGGTCTGACCGCCCGGCAGCAGCTGCACCGCCGGGTCGGCCGCGCGCTGGCCGGCGCGGGCTACGTCGAGGCGCTGAGCTACCCCTTCATCGGCGAGGGCGTCTTCGACCAGCTCCAGCTCCCGGCGCACGACGCCACCCGCCAGGTGGTCAAGCTCGTCAACCCGATCTCCGACGAGGAGCCGGCGCTGCGCACCACGCTGCTGCCGGGTCTGCTCGGCGCACTGCGCCGCAACGACAGCCGGGGCAGCCACGACCTCGCGCTCTTCGAGACCGGTTCGGTCTTCCGGGCCGCGGCCCAGCCGGGCGTCGCCGTCCGGCTGCCCGTGGACCGGCGTCCCACCGACGAGGAGATCGCCACCCTGAACGCGGCCCTGCCCGCGCAGCCGCGCTACGCCGCGGTCGTGCTGGCCGGTGCGCGCGAGCAGGCCGGCTGGTGGGGCAAGGGCCGCCCGGCCGGCTGGGCTGACGCGGTCCAGGCCGCCCGCTCGCTGGCCGTCGAGGCCGGCGCGGAGCTCGTCGTCCGCCAGGGCCAGTACGGCCCCTGGCACCCGGGCCGCTGCGCCGAGCTCGTCGTCACCATCGACGGCGTCGAGCAGGTCATCGGCCACGCCGGCGAGCTGCACCCGCGCGTGGTCAAGGCGATGGGCCTGCCGGCCCGCACCAGCGCCATGGAGCTCGACCTGGACCGTCTCGCGACGGCCGGCGGCGAGGCCCTGCAGGCGCCCCGGATCTCCACCTTCCCGGTGGCGACCCAGGACGTCGCGCTGATCGTGGACGCGTCGGTTCCGGCGTCCTCGGTGGAGGCCGCCCTGCGCAAGGGCGCGGGCGAACTCCTCGAGTCGCTGCGGCTGTTCGACGTGTTCACCGGTGAGCAGGTCGGCGAGGGCAAGAAGTCCCTCGCGTACGCGCTGCGCTTCCGCGCGGCCGACCGGACGCTGACCGCCGAGGAGTCCACGGCCGCGCGCGACGCGGCGGTGGCGCTGGCGGGCGAGCGGACCGGGGCGGTGCTCCGGGGCGCGTAGCCGCACCGCGTAAGGCCAGTTGAGGGCGCATCCGGACCACCGGATGCGCCCTCACTCGTTCGGGTGAGAAGCGCGGAGGCCGTGTCCGGGGGCACCGGTCGGTCGACACAATCGATCCGGCCGGAGGGGAGCCTACGGATGATCTCGCGCGGGGAGATGCCCCAGCTGCGCCGGGTGTGCGTCGTCGCCTGGGGCGGCGCCGCGGTGTCCTGGGAGCTGGCCACCCCGGGGCGACTGGTGCCGAGCCTGGCCACGTGTGCGGCCTTCCTGCTGCTGGCCACCGGGTGCGCCCTGCACATCCGCCGCGGGCTGCTGGGCGAACTGCGCCGCTCGCAGGAGATCGCGGGCGCCGCGCAGCGGGCGCTGCTGCGGCCGCTGCCGGGGCGGATCGACGGCCTGACGCTGGCCGCGGCGCAGCTCTCGGCGAGCCGGGGCGCGGCGGTGGGCGGGGACCTGTACGAGGCCGTGCCGACGGGGTACGGCGTGCGGGTGGTCATCGGGGACGTACGGGGACACGGGCTGCCGGCGCTGGGTGCGGCGGCGGCCGTGCTGGGGGCCTTCCGCGAAGCGGCGTACGACGAGGTGTCGCTGAGCGGTGTCCTGCGGCGGATGGAGCGGGCGCTCGGCCGGCATCTGCGCGACCGGGCGCGTGCGGAGCATCCGGCCGCCTGCACCGGCGAGCCGGAGTCGCCCTCGGCGGAGGAGTTCGTAACGGTGCTGCTCCTCGAGATCGCCCCGGACGGCGCCCTGCTGGCCCTGAACTGCGGCCACCCCTGGCCGTACCGCATCCGCACGGCCCCCGTTCCGGAGCATTGCGCTGCGCGCAACCGGGGCTCCGCCGCGGACCCCGCGCCTCGATCGCCGACGGGGCTGGATCTTCCGCGGGGTGGGGGCGGCTCCGCGCAGCGGCTCACCGACGTGCAGGCTCTGGCCGGCGAGACCCTGCCACCGCTCGGGGTGGTGCCCGTACCGGTGGAAACGCAGCCGCACGCCGTGGGGGAACTGCGGCCCGGGGACACCCTCTTCCTGCACACCGACGGTGCCGAGGACGCCCGGGACGGCGCCGGCGCGTTCTTCCCCCTGCGGAGCGTCCTCGCAGAGGCACCGCTCACGCCCGCGCGGCTGGTCGCGGGCGTGCACGCGGCCCTGCTCCGGCACACCGGCGGGCGACTCGCCGACGACGTCGCCCTGCTGGTGCTCCGCAACGACCGGTCCTGACCGGCCGGGTGCCGGGGGGCGGGCTCCGCCGGGCCCGGCGACCAACCGGGCGCCGGCGGAGCCGGAACACGCCGCCCGCCTGCCGTGGAGTGTCGGGCAGACAGCAGGACGGGCGGCGCGGTGCGGGTCGTCGCACTGTACGAGGGGGAGCCGACGACCCGAGCCGCCTCTTGGCGAGGCCCTTAAGTGAAGCGCCCACGGAGGCCCGTGCGGCAGAGTGCGCATCGCATTTATGCGCGTACGCGGTTCACACCCCGTGTGAACCGCGCACCCACTAGCCTGAGACCGACGAGCCCTTGGAGCGGCCCATGCAGCCCAATGTCCTGCTCGACGCCCTCCTCGCCGAGGCGGGCATGTCCCATGCCGGACTCGCCGCCTACGTGAACCAGGCAGGCCGCACGCGCGGACTCGCCCTGCGTTACGAACACACCGCCGTGGCCCGGTGGCTGAAGGGCCAGCGGCCCCGGGGCCAGGTCCCCGACCTGATCTGCGAGGTGCTCGGCGGCCGGCTGCGGCGTCCCGTCGGGCTGGACGACATCGGGCTCGGGGCGGCCGACCGGCCCGTCTCCCTGCACGCCTGCCCGCTCAGCGGGTTCGTGGACCGGGCCGCAGCCCTGTGGCGTTCCGACGGCCAGGCCCGGCCCCAACTGCTCGCCGCCGAGGCGGTCACGGGGACGCCCGCCGTCATCCCCGTCTGGGAATGGGAGAATCCGCCCGAGGACGCGGACGTCTCCCGTGAGGGGCCGAACCGGATCGGTCCCGAGCACATCGAGATCCTGAAGGCCGCCCGCGCGCACTACGAGCTGATGTACCGCCGGGCCGGCGGAGTGGCCACCCGGGACCGGATCGTCCGCTTCCTCGGCAGTGAGACGGCGCCCATGCTGCGCGGCAGTTACTCCGACGGCCTCGGCCGCCAGCTGCACCGGGCCACCGGGTCCCTCGTGGCGGTGGCGGGCATCTGCGCGTACGACTCGGACGCCCACGGGCTCGCCCAGCGCTACTTCCACCAGGCGCTGCGCCTGGCCAAGGCGTCCGGGGACCGGGGGCTCGGCGCGTACGTGATCGCGCTGATCGTCAACCAGTCCCTGCACCTGCGCGAATACCGCCAGGCCGTCGCCTTCGCCGAGGCCGCGCTGCGCGCCGCCGGCCCGCACACCACCCCGGCGCTGGCCGCCGACCTGTACGCGATGCAGGCCAAGGCGTACGCCCAACTCGGTGACACCCAGGCCGCGCTGGCCTGCATCCGCAAGGCCGAGGCGGCCGCCGAGCGCATCCACCCGGGCACCGAACCCGACGAGACCGGCTACGTGCAGCCCGGGCTCGTCAACGTCCAGGTCGCCGAGGCGCTGCTCAGTCTGGGGGATCTGGAGGCAGCCCGGATCCAGGCGGCCGCCGCCGTCGACACCCCGGCCCACGACCGCGGCCGGGTGCACCGGCTGGCGATGCTGTGCGAGATCCAGCTGCGCCAGGGCGAGGTGGACCGGGCCGCGGCGTCCGCGGCGGAAATGGCCGAGCGCGCCAGGGGGATGGAGTCGCTGAGGCTGCGCGACCGGCTGCGGACGGTCCGCGAACAGCTGTTGACCAGCGGTTGTTCGGACGCGGCACAGACCGCAGAGCTCATCGACGGGGCGCTGCGCGTTCCGCTGTGACGGGTCAGCTGCTGCCATGTTTGCCACCTACTCGAACGGAAGGTGGCACAGCCGTGCAGTGGATGAACCTGAGTGAGCAGACTGTGTACAAGAACCGCTGGTTCGACGTGAATCTCGCCGATGTGGAACTCCCCGACGGCCGGCACCTGGACCACTTCGTGATCCGGCTGCGCCCGGTCGCCGTGGCCACGGCCGTCAACGAGGCCAACGAGGTGCTGCTGCTCTGGCGGCACCGCTTCATCACCGACAGCTGGGGCTGGGAACTGCCCGCCGGGGTGGTCGAGGACGGCGAGGACATCGCGGTCGCGGCCGCGCGGGAGATGGAGGAGGAGTCGGGCTGGCGGCCCGGCCCGCTCCACCACCTGATGACCGTCGAGCCGTCCAACGGGCTGACCGACGCCCGCCACCACCTGTACTGGGCGGACGGGGCCACCTACATCGGCCACCCCGAGGACGATTTCGAGTCCTCGCGCCGGGAATGGGTCCCGCTCAAACTCGTGCCGGACATGATCGCGCGCGGGGAGGTCCCGGCCGCCAACATGGCGGCCGGGCTGCTCCTGCTGCACCACCTGCGGCTCGGCCAGCCCTAGGGGACCATCCGCAGGGAGGGCCGTACGGGACCGGCCGTACGGGACCGGCCGTACAGGGTCGGCCGTACGGGACCGGCCGTACAGGGTCGGCCGTACGGGATCAGCTGTACGGGTAGAAGCCCGCGCCCGTCTTGCGGCCCAGGCGGCCCGCGTCGACCATCCGCTGGAGCAGCGGGGGAGCGGCGTACAGCGGCTCCTTGTACTCCGCGTACATGGAGTCGGCGATCGAGGCGATGGTGTCCAGGCCGATCAGGTCGGACAGCTTGAGCGGGCCCATCGGGTGGGCGCAGCCCAGCTCCATGCCGTTGTCGATGTCCTCGCGGCTCGCGATGCCGGACTCGAACATCCGGATCGCGGAGAGCAGGTACGGGACGAGGAGCGCGTTGACGACGAAGCCGGAGCGGTCCTGGGCGCGGACCGCGTGCTTGCCCAGCACGTTCCGCACCAGGGCCTCGGCCCGCTTGACCGTCTCCTCGCCCGTGGTCAGCGCGGGGATCAGCTCGACGAGCTTCTGCACCGGGGCCGGGTTGAAGAAGTGGATGCCGATGACCTGGTCGGGCCGCGAGGTCGCGACGGCCAGCTTGACCAGCGGGATCGAGGACGTGTTGGAGGCCAGGATCGCGTCCGGGCGGGTGATCACCTGGTCGAGGACCTGGAAGATCTCCGTTTTGACCTGCTCGTTCTCGACGACCGCCTCGATGACGAGGTCACGGTCGGCGAACTCGCCGAGGTCGGTGGTGAAGGTGAGGCGGGCGAGGGTGGCGTCGCGCTCCTCCTCCGTGATCTTGCCGCGTTCGGCGGCCTTGGTCAGGGAGTTGTGAAGCCGGGTCCGGCCGATCTCCAGGGCTTCGCCGGTGGTCTCGGCGACCTTGACCTCAAGGCCACTGCGGGCGCACACCTCGGCGATACCCGCGCCCATCTGGCCACAGCCCACTACGCCGACTCGTGTGATGTCGGAAGGGAGGTCAGTCACTTCGTGCCTTTCGCAGCTCTCCGTCGGCGGGTCCCCCGTACGATTCCGGCGCCCGCCACGCCCCCCGACGTTACTCCCGACCTTGCGCCGGCCGGCGGGCCGGGGCGGGCATGCTGAGCGGACATCATGCAATGTCACTCAGCGAAACGGAGACGTCACATGGCGTACATCGGCCGACGGGCGCTACTGGCCGGAGCCGCGGGGGTGATCGCGGCCGCCACGTCCGGGCCGGCCGCCGCGGCGGCGCGGCGGACCTCCTCCGGGCCTTCCCCACGGGCAGCCGCCGCCGACTTCAGGGGGATGTGGATCGCCTCCGTGTCCAACGTGGACTGGCCCTCCGCGAGCGGGCTCTCCGCCGGGCGGCAGCGCACGGAACTGCTCCGACTCCTCGACGCGGCGGTCGCGCGACGGCTCAATGCAGTGATCCTCCAGGTCAGGCCGGCGGCCGACGCGTTCTGGCCCTCGAAGCTGGAGCCCTGGTCGCAGTGGCTGACCGGGGAGCAGGGGGTCGATCCCGGCTGGGACCCCCTGGGCACGGCCGTCGCGGAGGCGCACGCCCGCGGGCTGGAGCTGCACGCCTGGTTCAACCCGTACCGGGTGGCCAACCACACCGACCCCGACCGGCTGGCGGCCTCCCACCCGGCCCGTCGCAATCCGGACTGGACCGTGGAGTACGGCGGCAAGCTCTACTACAACCCCGGCCTGCCCGAGGTGCGGCGCTTCGTCCAGGACGCCATGTTCGACGCCATCACCCGCTACCCGGTGGACGCGGTGCACTGGGACGACTACTTCTACCCCTACCCGGCGGAGGGCGAGTACTTCGACGACGACGCGGCGTACGAGGAGCACGGGGGCGCCTTCGCCTCCCGCGCCGCCTGGCGCCGCCACAACACCGACACCCTGGTCCGGGAGATGTCCGCGCGGCTGCGGGCCCTGCGCCCGGCGGTCCGGTTCGGCATCAGCCCCTTCGCGGTCTGGCGCAACTCCGACCGCGACCCGCTCGGCTCGCCGACGCGGGCGGGCCTGGGAACGTACGACGACCTGTACGCGGACACCCGCAAGTGGGTCAGGGAGGGCTGGATCGACTACGTCGTGCCGCAGGCGTACTGGCACATCGGGCACCCGACCGCCGACTACGCCGACGTCGTCCCCTGGTGGGCGCGGACCGTCGCGGGCACGGGCGTGGACCTCTACGTGGGGGAGGCGCTGTACCGCTGCGACGCGGAGAGCACCATCACGGCCTGGCGCGACCCCGGGGAGCTGTCGAAGCACCTACGGCTCGCCGCCGGACACCCGGAAGTCCGCGGCCACGCCTACTTCTCGGCGAAGCAGGTGGCCGCGGACCCCAATGGAGCGATGGCCCGGGTGGTCGCCGACCACTACGGCTCGGCGGCGCCCCCGCGCTGATTCAGTGCTCGGGCTCCGACGGGTGGCGGACCGTGCAGTCGGGCCCGGGGGCCATCAGGGCCTCGTGCCCGTCCTGGAAGCGGACCCGGTACGGGGGGGTTCCGTTCTCGCCCAGCACCTGGGTGATCTCGCCCACCTTGTCGTGCTGTCCGACGATCCTGCCGTGCTGCACCAGCTGGTCGCCCTCGGTCGCGCGCATACTGACCTCCTCGGTGGCGGTCCGATCCGGTGCTAGCAGTTTAGGTCGTTCCGGGGCTATTTGACCCGTTGAGTCACCGCGATGCAGACGAGGACCGCGCAGGCAGCGGCCGGAGCGGCGGGGGTGAGGTGCTCGCCCAGCAGCGCCACCGACCAGACCAGGGTCAGCAGCGGCTGGGCGAGCTGGAGCTGGCTCGCGCGCGGCGCGCCGATCTCGGCCATGCCCCGGTACCAGACGTACAGGCCCAGGAAGGTGGAGCCGGCCGCCGCCCAGACCAGGCCGGCCAGCCCGTGCGCGCCGAGGTGCACCGGCTCGTACGCGAGCCCGAGCGCGGAGCCGGCCAGGCTGAGCGGCAGGCACAGGACCAGCGCCCAGCCGATCACCTGCCAGCCGGGCAGGGTCCGCGCGAGGCGCCCGCCCTCGGTGTACCCGGCCGCGCAGACCAGCAGGGCGCCGAAGAGGTAGGCGTCGCCGGCCGAGAGGGCGCCCCCGCTCTGCGCCAGCGTGAAGCCCAGCACGACGACGGCCCCGGCGACGGCCGCCGCCCAGAAGGCGCGCGAGGGGCGGGCGCCGGTCCGCAGGGCGGACAGCGCTGCCGTGGTGAGCGGCAGCAGGCCGACCACCACGGCGGCGTGCGAGGTGGTGGAGGTCGTCAGCGCGAGGGTGGTGAGCAGGGGGAAGCCGACGACCACCCCGGCGGCGACCACGGCGAGACCGGCCCAGTGCTCGCGGGCGGGCAGCGGGGCGCGGCGGGCCAGCAGGAAGGCTCCGGCGATGACGGCGGCGAGCACGCTGCGCAGGGCGACGAGGGACCACGGGCCGAAGCTCTCCAGACCCCAGGCGGTGGCGGGGAAGGTCAGCGAGAAGGCGAGGACGCCGAGCGAGGCGAGGGCGGTGCCCCGGCCCACCGGACTCTTGACCGCTATCGGCTTCGGGAGAGTAGCGCTATTCTGTGCTGTCATGTACGAGCGTAGCAGTGTGGTGGAACTGGCAGAATCTCTACGGTCCGAGCTGAACCGCTACTCGGTGGGTGGAAAGCTCCCGTCGAGCCGGGCCCTGGTCGAGCGCTACCGGGTCAGCCCCGTCACCGTCTCCAGGGCCCTGGCGCAGCTCGCCGCCGAGGGCCTCGTCGTCACCCGGCCCGGCGCCGGCGTCTTCCGGGCCTCCCCGCGCACGGCGCCCGCCGCGCCCGGGGACACCTCCTGGCAGGAGGTCGCCCTCAGCGCCGAGGCCCCCGGCGAGATCGTGCCGCGCTCGGTGGACGCCTCCGGGGTGCTGGCCTGTCTGGCCGCACCGCCGCCCGGGGTGATCGGGCTCAACAGCGGTTACCTGCACGCCTCCATCCAGCCCGAGCGGGCCATGGCCGCCGCGCTCGCACGGGCCGGGCGGCGCCCCGGGGCCTGGGACCGGCCGCCCATGGAGGGGCTGCCCGAGCTCCGCGACTGGTTCGCCCGCGAGATCGGCGGGGGCGTCGCGGCCGCCGACGTACTGGTCACCGCGGGCGGGCAGAGCGCGCTGACCACCGCCCTGCGGGCGCTGGCCCCGCCCGGGGCGCCGATCCTGGTGGAGTCCCCGACCTATCCCGGGCTGCTGGCCATCGCCCGCGCCTCCGGATGCCGGCCCGTCCCTGTCCCGGTGGACGCCGAGGGGGTGCGGCCGGAGCTGCTGGCCGCCGCCTTCGAAGCGACCGGTGCGCGGGTGTTCGTGTGCCAGCCGCTGTTCCAGAACCCGACGGGGGCGGTACTGGCTCCCGGGCGCCGGGCCGAGGTGCTGAGGATCGCGCGGGCAGCCGGGGCCTTCGTGGTGGAGGACGACTACGCCCGCGCCCTGGGCCACGACGACGCCGGTCCGATGCCCGCGACGCTGGCCGCCGAGGACCACGACGGGGTGGTCGTGCACGTCCGGTCCCTGACCAAGGCCACCTCGCCCAGCCTGCGGGTGGGCGCCCTCGCCGCCCGGGGCCCGGTGGTGGACCGGCTGCGGGCCATCCAGGTCGTGGACAGCTTCTTCGTTCCCCGGCCGCTCCAGGAAGCCGCCCTCGAACTGGTCGGCACGCCCGCCTGGCCGCGCCACCTGCGCACCGTGGCCGGCGAGCTCCGGCACCGGCGGGACGTGCTCGCCGGGGCCCTGCGGCGCGAGCTGCCCGGGCTGACGCTGCCGCACCTGCCCTCGGGCGGATACCAGTTGTGGGTCCGGATGGCCGACGGCGCCGACGACGCGGCCTTCGCGGCCGCGGCCCTGCGCGCCGGGGTGGCGGTGGCCCCCGGACGCCCGTACTTCTGCGCCGAACCGCCCGGCCCGTACGTCCGGCTGAGCTTCGCCGGGGTGTCGGGACCGGCGGAGCTGGTGGAGGCGGTCCAGCGGCTGAGGGCGGGCCTGGGCGGCCAGCCCTCTGCGGCCCCGCCGGCGGCCTCGTCCCGGAAAGCTTGACCCCCGGCCGTTCGCGGCTCACCATCACCGCATGCATGTTCGGGTTTCGCTGGTTGCCGCAGCCCGTAGTTCCTCGCTGCTCGCCGAGCGCTTCGACGACGACCGACCGCTGGACGGAGCGGGCTGGCGGTCCGTGGAGTGCGCCGCCCGGGACCTCGTGCCCCTGGGCTCGGCCGAGCTGCGCTACTGCTCTCCGACCCCGCGCAGCCGGGCCACGGGCGAGGCCCTCGGGTACGCGCCCCTCGCGCAGCCCGCGCTGCGCGAGTGCGACATGGGCCGCTGGCGGGGGATGACCCTGGCGGAGGTGACGGCCCGCGAGCCCGGCGCGGTGGACCTGTGGCTCGCCGATCCGCGGGCCGCCCCGCACGGAGGCGAGTCCCTGCTCGCCTTCATCTCCCGGATCGGCGGCTGGCTCGACACCCGCCCCGCCGACGACGGCGGCGAGATCGTGGCGGTGGCCGAGCCCTCGGTGGTCCGGGCGGCCCTGGTCTACGCGCTTCAGGCGCCCCCGCTGACCTACTGGCACGTGGACGTCCGGCCGCTGTCCACGCTCACCCTGACGGGCTGGTCGGGGCGCTGGTACCTGTCCCTGCAGGCCCCGGCGTAAACGCGTTCGAGACCTCGCGGGACAGTCGTCTAGTGTGCGGGGATGACCGCGTTGCTCATCACCACGCTCGCCGAGCGGCGCGAACTGGCGGACCGGCTCTGGGACATGAAGGACCCGTGGCCGCCGTTCGCCGCCCACGACGCCCTCGCCTGGCTGCTCTACCCGCGGATGACGACCGAGCTGGCGGACTACGTCCTGGTCGCCACGGACGGGGACGCGGTGGTCGCCCGGGGCTTCAGCGTGCCCTTCGCGCTCCACGTCGGCGGCCGGGACGGGCTGCTGCCGGCGCAGGGCTGGGACCGGGTCCTCATGTGGGCCTTCTCCGACCTGCGCCGCGGGGTGCGGCCCGACACGGTGAGCGCGATCGAGATCACCGTGGCGGCCGACCGGCAGGGCGAGGGTCTCTCCGCACTGATGCTGACCGCGATGCGGGACAACGCCAGGGCCCGGGGCTTCGACGAGGTGGTGGCCCCGGTCCGGCCCAGCGGAAAGCCGGCCGAGCCGGACACCTCGATCCACGAGTACGCGTACCGGACGCGCGAGGACGGCCTCCCGTACGACCCGTGGCTGCGCGTCCACGTCCGCGCGGGCGGGCTCGTCCACTCGGTGCGCCGCTGTCGATGACGATCACCGGCTCGCTCGCCCAGTGGCGCGAGTGGACCGGACTGCCCTTCGACGCCGCCGGCCCCGTGCGCGTACCGGGCGCCCTGACGCCGGTGCGCTGCGACCCGGAGCAGGGTTACGCGGTCTACGTGGAGCCGAACGTATGGGTCAGGCACCGTCTCGTCGACGGGACGGCCTCGCCGGCCGGCGGCGCGACCGGCTGACGGGAAGGCGGAATCGCCGCCGGAGCGGGGCCTTTCCTGCTAGACATCTTCTCTGGGGCGCCGCAGGCGCCGGATCCTCCCGTGCCTCCCTCCCGCCGAGATCCAGAACATTGCATAAACGTGCGGACATACGTATAGTCATGCCATCGATGAGGAGGGTCCGATGGTGGTACGTGTAGCGGTGGCCGGAGCGAGCGGGTACGCGGGCGGAGAAGTCCTGCGCCTCCTGCTCTCGCACCCCGAGGTGGAGATCGGCGCGCTGACCGCCAACTCCAACGCCGGACAGCTCCTTGGCTCCCTGCAGCCGCACCTCGTGCCGCTCGCCGGGCGCACCCTGGAGGCGACCACCCCCCAGGCCCTCGCCGGCCACGACGTCGTCTTCCTCGCGCTCCCGCACGGCCAGTCCGCCGCCGTCGCCGCCGAGCTCGGCGAGGACGTCCTCGTCGTCGACATGGGCGCCGACCACCGGCTCAAGGACTCCGCCGACTGGGACGCCTTCTACGGCGCCCCCCATGCCGGGACCTGGCCCTACGGGCTCCCCGAGCTGCCGGGCGGCCGCGCCGCGCTGGAGGGCGCCAAGCGCATCGCCGTCCCCGGCTGCTTCCCCACCGCCGTCTCCCTCGCGCTCTTCCCCGCCTACCAGGCGCAGCTCGCCGAGCCCGAGGCCGTGATCGTCGCCGCCACCGGAACCTCAGGCGCGGGCAAGGCCCTCAAGCCGCACCTGCTCGGCGCCGAGGTGATGGGATCGGTGACCCCGTACGGCGTCGGCGGCGGCCACCGGCACACCCCCGAGATGGTGCAGAACCTGAGCCCGCTCGCCGGGCAGCGCGTCTCCGTCTCCTTCACGCCGACCCTCGTGCCCATGGCGCGCGGCATCCTCGCCACCTGCTCGGCCAAGGCCCTCCCCGGCACCACCGCCGAGACGCTCCGCGCCGCCTACGAGAAGGCGTACGCCGACGAGCCCTTCGTCCACCTCCTGCCCGAGGGCCGGATGCCGTCCACCAAGTCAGTCCACGGTTCCAACGCCGTCCACGTCCAGGTCGCCTACGACGCGTCCGCCCAGCGGATCATCGCCGTCAGCGCCATCGACAACCTCACCAAGGGCACCGCCGGCGGCGCGGTGCAGAGCATGAACATCGCCCTCGGGCTCCCCGAGCAGCTCGGGCTTTCCACGATTGGAGTCGCGCCGTGAGCGTTACGGCTGCACAGGGATTCACGGCAGCGGGCATCGCCGCCGGGATCAAGGCCAACGGCAATCCGGACCTGGCCCTCGTGGTCAACAACGGGCCGCGTCTCGCCGCCGCGGGCGTCTTCACCTCCAACCGCGTCAAGGCCGCCCCCGTGCACTGGTCCGAGCAGGTCCTGCGGGGGGCCGCCGTCGGCGCGGTCGTCCTGAACTCCGGCGGCGCCAACGCCTGCACCGGCCCCAAGGGCTTCCAGGACACCCACGCCACCGCCGAGAAGGTGGCCGACGTCCTGAACGGGCTCGGTTGCGGCGCGGAGTTCAACGCCGGGGAGGTCGCCGTCGCGTCCACCGGCCTGATCGGCGTCCTGCTCCCCATGGACAAGCTGCTCCCGGGCATCGAGACCGCGGCCGCCGCCCTGTCCGAGGACGGCGGCGAGGCCGCGGCCATCGCCATCAAGACCACCGACACCGTGCACAAGACGGCCGCCGTCTCCCAGGGAGGCTGGACCGTCGGCGGCATGGCCAAGGGCGCGGGCATGCTCGCCCCGGGCCTGGCCACCATGCTCGTCGTCCTCACCACCGACGCCGATCTGGACAGCGCCACCCTCGACGAGGCGCTGCGCGCCGCCACCCGCACCACCTTCGACCGGGTCGACTCCGACGGCTGCATGTCCACCAACGACACGGTGCTGCTGCTCGCCTCCGGCGCGTCCGGCCAGGTGCCGGTGTACGAGGAGTTCGCGGAGGCCGTGCGCACGGTCTGCGACGACCTGGCCCGCCAGCTGATCGGCGACGCCGAGGGAGCCAGCAAGGACATCCGCATCGAGGTCATCGGCGCGGCCAGCGAGGACGACGCGGTCGAGGTCGGCCGGTCCATCGCCCGGAACAACCTGCTCAAGTGCGCCATCCACGGCGAGGACCCGAACTGGGGCCGGGTGCTCTCCGCGATCGGCACCACCAAGGCCGCCTTCGACCCGGACCGCCTGGGCGTCGCCATCAACGGCGTGTGGGTCTGCAAGAACGGCTCGGTCGGCGAGGACCGCGACCTGGTGTCGATGAAGGACCGCGAGGTCCGCATCACCGCCGACCTGTCCACCGGCAGCGAGTCGGCCGTCATCTGGGCCAACGACCTGACCGCCGACTACGTCCACGAGAACAGCGCCTACTCCTCATGAGCGACGAGAAGGCCGGCCAGCCCGGCACCTCCGGCGGCACCGCCCGCAAGCACACCGCCCTGCCCAAGGCGCAGATCCTCATCGAGGCCCTGCCCTGGCTCACCCGCCACAACGGCAAGATCGTCGTCATCAAGTTCGGCGGCAACGCCATGATCGACGAGGACCTCAAGGCCGCCTTCGCCCAGGACGTGGTCTTCCTGCGCCAGGCCGGCCTCAAGCCGGTCGTCGTGCACGGCGGCGGCCCCCAGATCAACGCCCAGCTCGACAAGCAGGGCCTGGTCAGCGAGTTCAAGGCCGGCCTGCGCGTCACGACGCCGGAGGCCATGGACGTCGTACGGATGGTCCTGGCGGGCCAGGTCCAGCGCGAGCTGGTCGGACTGCTCAACCAGCACGGGCCGCTCGCCGTCGGCATGACCGGCGAGGACGCGCACACCATCACCGCGACCAAGCACACCCCGCAGGTCGGCGGCGAGGCCGTCGACATCGGGCGGGTCGGCGAGATCACCGCCATCGACACCGGCGCGATCGAGGCGCTGCTGTCGGACGGCCGGATCCCGGTCATCTCCTCCATCGCGCGCAGCGCCGACGACCACCACGTCTACAACGTCAACGCCGACACGGCGGCCGCGGCACTCGCGGCCTCGCTGGGCGCCGAGACGCTGATGGTCCTCACCGACGTCGAGGGGCTGTACGCGGACTGGCCGCACAGCGACGAGGTCATCAGCCGGCTCACCGTCAGCGAGCTGGAGAAGCTGCTGCCCGAGCTGTCCAGCGGCATGGTGCCCAAGATGGAGGGGTGCCTGCACGCCGTGCGCAACGGCGTGAACACCGCCCGCGTGCTCGACGGGCGGGTCCAGCACTCGATCCTGCTGGAGATCTTCACGGACTCGGGCATCGGCACGATGGTCGTGCCCGACCCACAGCCCGGACAACAGCCAGGGGGAGCGGAATGACGAAGGGCACCGGCAACCAGGAATACGGCGCGCGCTGGCAGGGTGCGCTGACCAACAACTACGGAACCCCCGCGGTCGCCCTCGTGCGCGGCGAGGGCGCCCAGGTGTGGGACGCCGACGGCAAGCAGTACACCGACTTCGTCGGCGGCATCGCCGTCAACGCCCTCGGCCACGCCCACCCGGCGATCGTGGCGGCCGTGACCGAGCAGATCTCCACCCTCGGCCACGTCTCCAACCTCTTCATCTCCGAGCCGGTCGTCGCGCTCGGCGAGCGGCTGCTGCAGCTCTTCGGGCGCCCCGGCAAGGTCTTCTTCTGCAACTCCGGAGCCGAGTCGATCGAAGCCGCCTTCAAGATCGGCCGGCTGACCGGGCGGACCCACATGGTCGCCACCGACGGCGGCTTCCACGGCCGCACCATGGGCGCCCTCGCCCTCACCGGCCAGCCGAAGAAGCAGGCCCCTTTCCTGCCGCTGCCGGGTGACGTCACGCACGTCCTGTTCGGCGACGTGGAGGCCCTGCGGGCCGCCGTCACCGAGGACACCGCGCTCGTCGTCATCGAGCCGATCCAGGGCGAGAACGGCGTGGTCGTGCCCCCGGCCGGGTACCTGACGGCCGCGCGCGAGATCACCCGCGCCACCGGCACCCTGCTCGTCCTCGACGAGGTCCAGACCGGCATCGGCCGGTGCGGCCAGTGGTTCGAGCACCAGGCCCACGAGGACGTCGAGCCCGACATCGTCACCCTCGCCAAGGGGCTGGGCGGCGGTCTGCCGATCGGTGCGGTGGCCCTCTTCGGGGCCGCGGCCGACCTGTTCCAGCCCGGCCAGCACGGCACCACCTTCGGCGGGAACCCGGTCGCCTGCGCCGCCGGCCTCGCCGTGATCGACACCATCGACTCCGAGGGCCTGCTCGACCAGGTCAAGGCCAGGAGCGAGCGGCTGCGCGCCGGGATCGAGGCCTCGGGGCACTCGCTGGTCTCCCACGTCCGGGGCGCCGGCCTGCTGCTGGGTATCGTGCTGACCGAGCCGCTCGCACCCCAGGTGCAGCAGGCGGCTCAGGATGCCGGATTCCTGGTCAACGCGCCCGCCCCCGACGTCGTACGGCTCATGCCCCCGTACGTACTCACCGAGGCCGAGGCGGACGCGTTCCTCCGGGCCCTGCCCGGCATCCTCGACGCAGCCCACGGGGACGGATCCGGAGAATGAGACGACGATGAGCCAGCCGCAGGACAACGAACAAGGCGGACAGGCCGTCCCGCAGACCCGCACCGCGCGCCACCGCCGGATCGTGGACATCCTCAACCGGCAGCCGGTCCGCTCCCAGAGCCAGCTGGCCAAGCTGCTCGCCGACGACGGGCTGAGCGTCACCCAGGCGACGCTCTCCCGCGACCTCGACGAGCTGGGCGCGGTGAAGATCCGCAACACCGGTGGCGAGCTGATCTACGCGGTGCCCAGCGAGGGCGGGTTCCGCACCCCGCAGGCCCCGCTGGGCGAGTCTGCGAAGGAGGAGCGCATGCGGCGCCTCTCCGGGGAGTTGCTGATCTCGGCGGAGGCCTCCGCGAACCTCGTGGTCCTGCGCACCCCGCCGGGTGCGGCCCAGTTCCTCGCCTCGGCGATCGACCAGGCCGAACTCCGCGCGATCCTCGGCACGATCGCAGGCGACGACACCCTGATGCTGATCAGCCGCGACCCGTCGGGCGGCCAGGCCCTCGCCGATCACCTCCTGCGGCTGGCGCAGAAGGAGAGCTGAGCGGAGAAGTCGCGGGCGCCGGAAATCCGGTGCCGGCCCGGGTCCCGCCGACATAGCCTCGGGGCGTGCTCCAACTCGTCCTCGCCCTGTCGGTGTCCGTCGTGACCGTCGCCGTGTACGGGCCCATCGGCCTGCGGTGGCGGCGCCGGGCCCGGATCCGGCGCGAGATCCTCCGGCTCGTCGCCGCCCTCGACATCGAGCCGTACCACGCCGCCCTGCTGCGCAACCAGGCGACCGAGGCGGCGGCCGCCGAACTCGTCCTCGGCGGGTGCCTGCGGATCGACGGGGAAGGAGCCGCGTTCCTGACCGAGGCGGGCCGCGACCCGGCCCGGACGCCCGCTCACCCGCTGCCCGCCGCCCTGCTGGAAGCCGTACGCCGGCACGATCCCGAGCCCGTGTCGATCGGCTGGATCGACTGGTGCGACGAGGAATACGCGAAGCGGCGCAGTGCGTACGGGAGCGAACGCGACGGCCTGCTGCCCGATCTCCCGCGGATGCCGGACGGCGAGGGGAACCGGCTGCTGGCCTGCTGCGGCTGCGTGGGCATCGTCCTGGTGATGTTCTTCTGGTGCCTGGCGGGCGTGCTGCTGCTGGCCGAGCGCCCGCACGGCGTACGGGAATGGGCCTGCGCCACGGTGGCCGCCCTCGGCCTGGCGGCGCTGGTGTTCGCCGAAAGAGCCGGCAAGGAGGTCCGGGCCCGGACGGAGTGCGGCGACCCGCTCGGGGACCGGATCCGCGCCCAGCCGCACCCGGCCCTCGCGGCCCTGGACGAAGAGCAACGGCGCGACCTGGTACGGAGCATCGGTCACCGCGACAGGTGGCGCGGCGTCGACCAGGTCGATGACGCGGACGACGACGAGGACGACGAGTGGCTGGACGACAAGGTCTGGTGGGAGGACGCGTACGAGTACCGGGCCACCGACGAGGACGAGCCCGAGGCCGAGGGGCCTAGTACCGGGTGACGGCGAGCGGCCCGTCCTCCGTGCCGATCGCGATGTGCGGGCGTCGGCGAGGGTCCGCCCAGCGCAGGATCGCCCGCATGGCCCGCTCGGGCACGGACACGCAACCGGCCGTCGCGCCCTTGCCGTTGACGTGCAGGAAGATCCCGGCGCCCCGGCCGCGCACGGGCCGCTCGTAGTTGAAGGCGATGAGCAGTGCGTGCGCGTACTGCTTCTCGTACGTCACCAGGTGCTCGGCCTCGCCCGGCGCGCAGTCCGCGGGCAGCGGCTCCACCCAGCGGTTGTACTGCGCGGACGCGTTGTCCTGGCACCACCAGGAGTCGCCCCGCACCCGCCGGTAGCCGAACTCCGTGCCGGCCGGCGCCCGCCGGATCCCGAAGGCGTACGGGAGTTCGTACAGCCCCGTCGGCGTGGTGCTGGTCCCCTGGGTACGGGTCGTGCCCTCGGTGAGGCCGTTCGACCCGAACCGGGCGGGCGCGCTCCCGGCCTCGTGCCAGCCCCCGGACCACCGGTCCCACCAGGTCAGCCGGCCGCTGGTGGATCCGGGTGCGGGCGCGACGGCGATGATCAACTGGCTGCCGCCGCCGGTGTCGGCGAGCCGGGACGGCAGGGGCGCGGGACCCTGCGGGAGCAGGCTGGTGACGATCAGCGAGCCGGTGACGAGAGCGGTACGCAGCACATGTCAGACGCTACGGGGCGGAAGGGGCAGAGGCAGCGCAGGCAGGCCGTCGACGCTCGATCCGATGAACTCCTTCTTCTCGCAGTACGCCGCGAACTCCTCGTCCGTCTTGCGGCCGAAGTACTCCGCGTGGAGGGTGCGCTCGCCCTGGTACTCCATGAGCGGCACGGCGTATCCGCAGACGTCGGCGATCCGGCGGGCGTGCACGAGGACGATGGCCCGCGCGGCGGGTCCGTCGGCCTCGCCGAACAGGGCGACCAGCCCGGCCCAGCGCGGGTCGTCGCGGAAGACCGCCTCGCCCTCGCCGTGGATGCGCACGATGTTCGGCGGGCCGCTGAACGCGCACCACATGAGGGTGATCCGGCCGTTCTCGCGGACGTGCGCGATGGTCTCGGCGCCGCTCCCGCCGAAGTCCAGGTAGGCGAGCGTCTGTTCGTCGATGACCACGAGGGTCCCGGCACGGCCCTTGGGGGACAGGTTGACGTGACCGTCACCCGCGAGGGGTGCGGTCGCGGTGAAGAAGACCGGCTGCTCTTCGATGAACTTGCGCAGGCGGGCGTCTATTCGTTCGTGGAGTTTTCCCATGATGATCAGTATCCGTCCACCGCGGTGGTGCGGGGGATTCCGAGCTGTGAGCGCATCCGCTGCAGGACGTAGTCGCTGAACACTCCGGTGCAGCGGTCCAGCAGGGCGCCGACCTCCGGATCGCGGATCGGAAGGGCGGGCGGCCGGCAGGGGGACCACAGGCTCCCGAGGCGTTGCCTGGCGAGCACGCGCAACCCCGCGTCCTCGTCCGACAGCAGGTCCACGGAGGCCCGCAGCCCGACCACACCACCGCGCGCGAACAGCAGCCGGTAGGCGGCCCGGCGGGTGTGCAGCGGCCGCTCGGGCGCGACGCGGGCCAGCAGCCAGTCGGCGGGCAGCTGCCCGGCCGAGGCCCGCAGGCTCACCGAGGCTTCCCGGGCCACGCCCGGCGAGGGGTCGTCCAGCAGCGGCCGCAGCAGCGCGAGGTCGGTGACGTCCAGGAGGCGCAGCCCCGCGACGGCCGCCGCCCGGACCGCCCCCGCGGGGTGCTCCAGCAGGGCGCGCAGCAGCGGGGCGTCCTCGCGCCGGGCGCATTCGGCGAAGCCGGTCACGGCGTACGGGGTCAGGCGCACGGGGTCGGCCAGCCGCTCGCGGCAGGAGGCATACGGGTCGCCGCCGTCCTGGCGGACCAGCCAGCGGGCGCAGGCCCGGACGATCCCGGAGCGGTCGGCGAGGTGGCCGGCGGCCTCGGCGGCCCGCCCGGCCCGGCGCAGGGCGGTGACCCCGGCGGAGCGGACCATCGGGGTGTGGGCGCCGATCAGCGTGTCGATCGCCTCGTCGTCCGGTCCGTCGGCGGCCATGGCCGCCAGCGCGCCGTCCGTCCACAGCTGGGCCGCGGCCGGGTCGTGCTCGCCGGCGGCCAGCCGGGCCAGCTCCCGAAGGCCGAGCAGCCCGGCTTCGAGGGTCAGCCGGGCGGCGTACCGCCGGGTCGGCAGGTCGGCGCTGCCACGCAGCTCGCCGAGGAACCCGGCGCTGTCGCCCAGCACGGCCCGCGACGGACCCCGCTCCCACCAGGACGTGTCCACGGCCACCGGCTCGCCGCGCAGCACGGCCCGGAACAGCTCCAGCGCCCACGCGCCCTGCTCGCGCCGGCCCAGCCGCAGCACGATGGGGGTCAGCCGGCGCAGCGTGGCCGCGGGGTCGCCGGCCAGGGCCGTGACGAGCAGCCGCCGGGCCTGCTTCCGTACGGCCGGTACCCAGTCCGCGCACCGGATCGCGATGAGTTCGGGCACCGGCTCCGGCTCGCGCAGCGCCGCCTCGCGGACCCGGCCGTCGGGATGGCACAGCCGCACGGCCGCCGCCGCCCCGCTGCCGGGCGTCACGTACGACCAGCGGTGGATCCGCCGGACCTGGTGGTCGAAATCGATCCACTCGGCCGCCGCGCCTTCGGGCAGCGGGAAGCCGGTCTCGTCCGGCGCCGTGCCCGTCAGCCGCTGCGCGCAGGCGCGCCCCGCCCGTTTTCCGCCGTGTGATCCGGTGCCCATGCGTCCCCCTCGTGCTCGTTGCCGCTGATCGTAGGCAACCGGGCTGCCGACTCGCCTCCCATATATCCGCAGGTCAGGCTGGATGGTGGGCGCCAGTCGCGGCGCGCCGCCCGACTCGATTGACGAAACATACGGAGTAGTGCATAGTTATGCCTGTCGTTGAATGCACCGTAAGGAGAAACCCGTGACCGAGCGCGTCGTACTCGCCTACTCGGGCGGCCTGGACACCTCCGTCGCCATCGGCTGGATCGCCGAGGAGACGGGCGCCGAGGTCATCGCCGTTGCCGTGGACGTCGGCCAGGGCGGCGAGGACCTGGACGTCATCCGCAAGCGCGCGCTCGACTGCGGTGCGGTCGAGGCCGAGGTCGCCGACGCCTCCGACGAGTTCGCCAACGAGTACTGCCTCCCGGCGATCAAGGCGAACGCCCTCTACATGGACCGGTACCCGCTGGTCTCGGCGCTCTCCCGGCCGGCCATCGTCAAGCACCTGGTCGCCGCCGCCAAGAAGCACGGCGCCACGACCGTCGCCCACGGCTGCACCGGCAAGGGCAACGACCAGGTCCGCTTCGAGGCGGGCATCGTCGCCCTCGCCCCGGACCTCAAGTGCATCGCCCCGGTCCGTGACTACGCGATGACCCGCGACAAGGCGATCGCCTTCTGCGAGGAGAAGCAGCTCCCGATCGCGACCACCAAGAAGTCCCCGTACTCCATCGACCAGAACGTCTTCGGGCGCGCCGTCGAGACGGGCTTCCTGGAGGACATCTGGAACGCCCCGATCGAGGACATCTACGAGTACACCTCGAACCCGGCCCTGCCGCGCGAGGCCGACGAGGTCGTGATCTCCTTCAAGGAGGGCGTCCCGGTCGCCATCGACGGCAAGCCCGTCACCGTGCTCCAGGCGATCCAGCAGCTCAACGACCGCGCCGGCGCCCAGGGCATCGGCCGGATCGACATCGTCGAGGACCGTCTCGTGGGCATCAAGTCCCGTGAGGTGTACGAGGCCCCGGGTGCGATCGCGCTGATCACCGCCCACCAGGAGCTGGAGAACGTCACCGTCGAGCGCGAGCTGGCCCGCTACAAGCGGCAGGTCGAGCAGCGCTGGGGCGAGATGGTCTACGACGGCCTGTGGTTCTCCCCGCTCAAGCGGGCCCTGGACGGCTTCATCAACGAGGCCAACCAGCACGTCACCGGTGACATCCGGATGACGCTGCACGGCGGCCGCGCCGTCGTCACCGGCCGGAAGTCGGAAGAGTCGCTGTACGACTTCAACCTCGCGACCTACGACTCGGGCGACACCTTCGACCAGTCCAAGGCCCAGGGCTTCATCGAGATCTTCGGCCTCTCCTCGAAGATCGCGGCGCGGCGCGACCTCGCCTGACCGATCAGCAGTACGTGACCGCCTCCCCGTTTCCTCCGCGGCGGGGAGGCGGTTTCACATCCGAAAAGCATGCCGTACAGGCCGTACAGGCCATGCAGTCCTGAGGAGCAGTAGCTGTGAGCAGCAACAAGGGTGACGTCCGGCTCTGGGGCGGCCGGTTCGCCGACGGTCCCGCCGAGGCCCTCGCGAAGCTGTCCGCGTCGGTCCACTTCGACTGGCGCCTCGCGCCCTACGACATCGCCGGCTCGCGCGCCCACGCCCGCGTGCTCCACAAGGCGGGCCTGCTCACGGCCGAAGAGCTCGACCGCATGATCGCCGGACTGGACCGGCTGGAGGCCGACGTGGCCGACGGCTCCTTCACCGGCACCATCGCCGACGAGGACGTGCACACGGCCCTGGAGCGCGGCCTGCTGGAGCGGCTCGGCGCCGACCTCGGCGGCAAGCTGCGCGCCGGCCGCTCCCGCAACGACCAGGTGGCCACCCTCTTCCGCATGTACCTGCGCGACCACGCCCGGACCATCGGCGGTCTGCTCGCGGACCTCCAGGACGCGCTGGTCGGGCTCGCCGAGAGCCACGCGGACGTGGCGATGCCGGGCCGGACCCACCTCCAGCACGCGCAGCCGGTGCTCTTCGCCCACCACATGCTGGCCCACGTGCAGTCCCTGTCCCGGGACGCGGAGCGGCTGCGGCAGTGGGACACCCGGACCGCGGTCTCCCCCTACGGATCGGGCGCCCTCGCCGGTTCCTCGCTGGGCCTGGACCCGGAGGCGGTCGCCGCCGACCTGGGCTTCGAGCGGGGCTCGGTCGGCAACTCCATCGACGGCACGGCCTCGCGCGACTTCGTCGCCGAGTTCGCCTTCGTCACCGCGATGATCGGGATCAACCTGTCCCGGATCGCGGAGGAGATCATCATCTGGAACACGAAGGAGTTCTCCTTCGTGACGCTGCACGACGCCTTCTCCACCGGCTCGTCGATCATGCCGCAGAAGAAGAACCCGGACATCGCGGAGCTGGCGCGCGGTAAGTCGGGCCGCCTCATCGGCAACCTGACCGGTCTGCTCGCCACGCTCAAGGCGCTGCCCCTGGCGTACAACCGGGACCTGCAGGAGGACAAGGAGCCGGTCTTCGACTCCTGCGACACCCTCGAGGTCCTGCTGCCGGCCTTCACCGGCATGATGGCCACCCTCACGGTCAACCGGGAGCGGATGGAGGAGCTCGCCCCGGCGGGCTTCTCGCTCGCCACCGACATCGCGGAGTGGCTGGTCAAGCAGGGCGTGCCGTTCCGGGTGGCGCACGAGGTGGCCGGCGAGTGCGTCAAGGAGTGCGAGGCGCTCGGCATCGAGCTGGACGAGCTCACGGACGAGCAGTTCGCGAAGATCTCGGAGCACCTGACCCCCGAGGTCCGGACCGTCCTCGACGTCAAGGGCGCCCTCGCCTCGCGCAGCGGCCGCGGCGGCACCGCCCCGTCGGCGGTCGCGGTCCAGCTGACCGAGCTGAAGGCCGACCTGGTCATCCAGCACGCCTGGGCGGTCCACAAGCAGTAGTCCCGAGCGTGGCCGGGGGCGGGGGAGCGGACGGGCTCCCCCGCCCCTTCGGCGTTACGGGCAGACGACGCTGATCGCGTACGGCCGGTCGCTGTCGGCGGCCGCGGTGCCGCCCGCGGACGGGGTGGCGGTGCGGATGAAGAGGGTGTTCCCGTTCACCTGGCCGACCAGGATGGAGGCGTGGCCCGTTGACCGCTGCACATCGTCGGGGCGAACGCGAATAGTAGTCATCGAATCACAGCGAGTCCGCCCAGTTCGCCAGGGTGTGGAAGTCCTGCCCGGTCAGGCCGATCTGCTCGTCGATCCGCAGGAGCAGCGCGTGCGCCGGGTGGTGGTGGTCGACGTACTCGTGGTCCATGGCCCCGATGTCGTCGTCGATCCAGGCGAAGGGCCGGCCGCCCGCGTACTCCAAGACGTACTGGGTCTTCCAGAAGGTGCCGCGCGGTGCGCGGCCGTGCATCGACGGCCAGTCGATGAAGGGGAGCCGGGGCAGGCCGAGGCGGGGGCCGATCCAGTCGTTCGCCTCGTCCTTCCAGGTGGTGGCCCACACCAGTTCGTACGCGTCCGCCAGCGCCAGCAGTTCCTCCCCGTGGGCGGGATTCAGCCAGACCCGCAAGGGCTTCGCGCTCTCCGCCTCCCTCCAGCCCGTCGGCCGCATCCGATGGGTGGTGTAGCCCTCGGGGCGGCGCTGGGCCTTGGCCGCGTAGGGGTTCAGTGGTCCGTCGACGTCGATCAGCAGCAGTGGCTTCATCGGCTCAGATTCCCTTCCGGCTGCCCGTGTAGCAGCCCATTTTTCTCGAAAATGAGACATTGACGTCTCATTCGGGGTATGCTTGTCTCATGGCCATGGATCGTGACCAGGTGCTCCGCGACGCCGCCGCCCTGCTCTCCCGCAAATCGACCGCCACGATGGACGAGGTCGCCCGCGCCGCAGGAATCGGACGCGCGACCCTCCACCGTCACTTCGCCGGGCGGGACGCCCTCGTACGGGCCCTCGAAGAACTCGGCATCCGGGAGTTCGAGGTGGCTTTCGACAACGCCCGCCTCGACGAGGGCACGGCCGTGGAGGCACTCAGACGCCTGGTCGCGGAGGCCGAGCCCAACGCCGAACTGCTGGCCTTCCTCGTGACCGAGAACCAGCTGTTCGAAGGCGAAGAGATCCACGAGGGATGGGCCCGGCTCGACGCCCGCGTCACCGCCCTGTTCCGGCGCGGCCAGGAAGAGGGCGACATCCGGATCGACCTGAGCCCGGCCTGGCTCACCGAGGCCCTCTACGGCCTCATCGGCAGCTGCGCCTGGGCCGTCATGGACGGGCGGGTCGCCGCCAAGGACTTTCAGTACATGATCATCGAGCTGCTGCTCGGTGGCGCCAGACGGAGCGTGGAGAAATGAGCCGTACCGAACAGCTGAGCAGGCAGACGGGGACGGAGGGGAAGAGCAAGGGGCGCTGGCTCGCGCTCTCCGTGCTCGTCCTGGCCGTGCTGCTGGTCGCGGTGGACGCCACCGTACTCGGCCTCGCCACCCCCTCCCTCAGCGAGGACCTCAAGCCGTCCGGCACCCAGCTGCTGTGGATAGGCGACATCTACTCCTTCGTCATCGCCGGACTCCTGGTGTCGATGGGCAGCCTCGGCGACCGCATCGGCCGCAAGAAGCTGCTCCTCGTCGGCGCCACCGCATTCGGTGCCGTCTCGGTCCTCAACGCCTACGCGACCAGCCCCGAGATGATGATCGTCGCCCGGGCCCTGCTCGGCGTGGCGGGCGCGACCCTGATGCCCTCCACCCTCGCGCTGATCCGCAACATCTTCCACGACCCCAAGGAGCGCAGCCTCGCGATCGGCATCTGGGGCGCCACCGCCTCGGCCGGCGCGGCCGTCGGCCCGGTCGTCGGCGGAGCCCTGCTCCAGCACTTCTGGTGGGGCTCGGTCTTCCTCATCAACCTGCCCGTGATGATCGCCCTGGTCCTCGTCGGCATCAAGCTGCTGCCCGAGTCCAAGAACCCGGTCGCCGGGCCCTGGGACCTGGTCAGCGTCGGCCTCTCCCTGGTCGGCGTCATCGCCGTGGTCTACGCCGTCAAGGAAGTCGCCACCCACGGCCTGACCTGGGAGGTCGTCGCCACCGCAGGGCTCGGCGCGGGCGCCCTGTACGCCTTCGTCCGCCGCCAGTTCACCCTGCCGTCCCCGCTGCTCGACATGCGCCTCTTCAAGCACCGCGGCTTCTCCGGCGCGGTCCTCGCCGACCTGCTCACCGTCTTCGGCCTCTCCGGACTGGTCTTCTTCCTCTCACAGTTCCTCCAGCTCGTCCAGGGCCGCGGTCCGCTGGAGGCCGGCCTCGCCGAACTGCCCGCCGCCCTCGGCGCGGTGGTCACCGGCCTCATCGCGGGCAACTACGCCCGCAAGTACTCCGTACGGTCCATCGTGGCCGGCGGCCTCGGCGCCATCGGCCTGGCCCTGGCCGTCCTGACCGTGATCCACAAGGAGACCGGCTACCCGCTGCTCGGCGTGGCCCTGCTCGTCGTCGGCCTCGGCGCCGGCTTCTCCTTCACCGTCACCGCCGACGTGATCCTCTCCAGCGTGCCCAAGGAACAGGCCGGTTCGGCCTCCGCCGTCTCCGAGACCGCGTACGAACTCGGCGCCGCCCTCGGCATCGCCCTGCTCGGCTCCATCGTCACCGGCGTCTACCAGGGCTTCACCGCCCCGGCCGCCGCCACCGGGCCGGTGGCCGACGCCGCGCACGAATCCCTGGGCGGGGCGGTCGAAGCCGCCAAGTCACTGGACCCGGCCACCGCCACGCAGATGGTGGGCGCTGCCCAGGAGGCTTTCGTCGACGGCCTGCGCCTCGCCTCCGGCGTCGGTGCGGCCGTGCTGCTGGCCACCGCCGCGGCCGCCTGGTTCCTCCTGAAGGGCCAGCGGCTCCAGGACGGCATCGAGCACTGACGTCCCGCCAGGGGGTGCTGTCCCGAACGGAGTTGACAGTCCGTCGAACCGCGGGACACCATCCCGGCGATGGAGATCAACGACCTGACCCCGGCCGAGCGCCGCATCTGGGACGCCTTCCCGCGCGGTGAGGGCGTCGACTTCCGCGAGCACCCCGACGACAGCTCCGTGGACGGGGCCGGCTGGGGGCCGCAGCGCACTGTCCGGGCCGAGGTCCTGCGGGCCCTGCTGCTGGGCGCCGGCCGCGCCGAGCCGGGCCAGGTCGCCGGGCTGAAGGTCAAGGGCGCGAGGATCGTCGGCAAGCTCGACCTGCGCTACGCGGTCATCGACCACGCGGTCCGGCTGCGTGACTGCTGGTTCGAGCGCAAGCCCCTGCTGTACGGGGCCCAGCTGCCGGCCCTGGTGCTCGGCTACTCCACCCTGCCCGGCCTGACCGCCGGCACGGTCCGCGTCGACCTGGTGTTCCGCCTCAACTGCTGCCGCATCACCGGACCCGTCAGGATGGCGGGCGCGAGGATAGCCGGCGGCCTCTTCCTCCAGGGTGCCGTGATCGGCCCGCTCACCGGCGAAGAGGCCGACGAACCCCCGCTCCAGCTCAACCACGCCGAGATCGGCACCGACATCATCGCCTCCGACCTGGTCGTGCACGGCCAGCTGCGGCTCAACGGCTCCACCGTCGGCGGTCAGATCAACCTCGACGGTGCCCGCCTCCTGGCCCCCGGCGGGACCGCCCTGCACGCCGAGACCGTGACCGTCGGCACCGACCTGCGGGCCAAGGGCATGCGCGCCGAGGGCAGGGTCACCTTCACCGGATCCCGCATCCCCGGGCAGCTCAACCTCGCCCACGCCCAGCTCGTCAACCCCGGCGGCGTGGCCCTGAGGGCCAGCAGCTGCACGGCGGGCGAGGTCTGGCTGCGGGGCTGCGACACCGTCCAGGGCACGGTCAACCTGCGCCGCTCCCAGTTCGACCTGCTGCACATAGAGCCGGAGACCTGGCCGGACACGCTTCTGCTCGCGGGGCTCAGCTACCGGGCGCTGAGCCCGCACCTCCCGGCCGAGGAGCGGCTGCCCGCCCTGGAGCGCGAGGAGTCCGGCTACCTCCCGTACGCCTACGAACAGCTCGCCGCGGCCTACCGTACGGCGGGGGACGAGGCGGGCGCCCGCACGGTGCTGCTCGCCAAGGTGCGCCGGCACCGGCGCACCCTGCCCCGGCACGCCCGGCTCTGGGGGCTGCTCCAGGACGGCACCGTCGGCTACGGCTTCCGGCCGCTGCGGGCCACGGGCTGGCTGCTGGCGCTCCTGCTGACCGGGACGATCGCCTACGGGCTGGCGCCGCCCCGGCCGCTGAAGACGGGGGAGGCCCCCGACTTCAACGCGGTCTTCTACACGATCGACCTGATGCTGCCGATCATCGGCTTCGGGCAGGAGTCCGCCTACGCGCCGAGCGGCTGGTACCAGTGGCTCTCGTACCTGCTGATCGTGACCGGATGGATCCTCGCCACCACCACGGCGGCGGGCGTCAGCCGGTCACTGAGGCGTCAGTAGGAACGGACTACGCGGCCTTCGCCTTCGTCGCGTACATGTCTACGTACTCCTGGCCCGAGAGCCGCATGACCTCGGCCATCACCGAGTCGGTGACGGCGCGCAGCACGTAGCGGTCGCGGTCCATGCCCTCGTAGCGGGAGAACTCCATCGGCTCGCCGAAGCGGACGGTGACGCGGCCCGGGCGCGGCATGCCGGCGCCTCCGGGCTGGAGCTTGTCGGTGCCGATCATGGCGAACGGGACCACGGGGGCACCGGTCATCAGGGTCAGGCGGGCGATGCCGGTGCGGCCGCGGTAGAGCCGCCCGTCGGGGGAGCGGGTGCCCTCGGGGTAGATGCCGAAGATCTTGCCCTCTTCGAGGATCCGGCGGCCGGTCATCAGGGCCGCGACCCCGCCGTTGGCCCCGTCACGGTCGACGGGGATCATGCCGGCCCCGGTGAAGAACCAGGCCATGGCGCGCCCCTTGATGCCCTTGCCCGTCACGTACTCGTCCTTGCCGATGAAGTGGACCGTACGGTCGCAGACCAGCGGAAGGATCATGGAGTCGATGAAGGTGAGGTGGTTGCCCGCCAGGATCACCGGTCCGTCGCCGGGGATGTTCTCGACGCCCTCCACGCGGGTGCGGAACATCATGCGCATGACCGGTCCGACAGTGGCTTTGATGAGGCGCGTACGGAACAACGTGGGCCCTCCGGCATCGAAAAGCGGGGTTCTCGCACTCACCACACGGCGGTGGTGCAGGTGAGGACGATACTCGCGGGTCAGGTCCGAGCGCACATCGGGTTCACGTGTCGGATACGCAGTGTTGACACACGTTTCCGCCAAGTTCCCCGGATGTGCCGTCGCCGCACCCCCTGCGGCCACCCCTCTTTGCCTACCATCGGCACGCCGATCAGGGCCGCCGAAATGCCGGGACATCGGAGATCCCCGGCACGCGGCAGCCCTTCGCGACGACGAGGAGTGGCACTCATGACACAGGGTGGGGCAGCGCGGCGCACGGTCCTGGGGGCGGCCGTCCTGGCGGCCGGGGGCGGCATCACCGGGCTCGCGGCGGGACCGGCGTCCGCCACGAGCGGCGGGCACGGCGACGGAGGCCACCGGGACCTCCCGCACCCGACGGTCATCGGCCACCGCGGGGCCAGCGGCTACCGGCCGGAGCACACGCTCGGCTCCTACCAGCTGGCACTCGACCTGGGCGCCGACGTCGTGGAGCAGGATCTCGTCCCGACGAAGGACGGGCACCTGGTGTGCCGCCACGAGAACGAGATCGGCGGCACCACCGACGTCGCCGACCACCCCGCGTTCGCCGCCCGGCGCACCACCAAGTCCGTCGACGGGGTCTCCGTCACCGGCTGGTTCACCGAAGACTTCACCCTCGCCGAGCTGAAGACCCTGCGCGCGAAGGAACGCATCCCCGCCGTCCGACAGCGCAACACGCTCTACGACGGCCAGTGGGCCGTGCCCACCTTCGAAGAGGTGCTGCGCTGGGCCGACCGCGAGGGCAAGCGGCGCGGCAAGAGGGTCTGGCTGCACGTCGAGACCAAGCACCCGAGCTACTTCCGGGGCCTCGGCCTCGGCCTGGAGGAGCCCCTCGCCAGGCTGCTGCGCCGCTACGGGCGCGACGGCCGCGGCGCCGCCCTCTTCCTCCAGTCCTTCGAGCCCTCCAGCATCCAGCGGCTCTCCCGGCTGGTCTCCGCGCCCCGCGTGGTGCTGCTCTCCGCGGCGCACACGCGTCCCTGGGACTTCGAACAGGCCGAGGACCCGCGGACGGTCGCCGACCTGGTCAAGCCCGAGGGACTGAAGTGGATCGCCGGCTTCGCCCAGGGCATCGGCCCGACCATGGACCTGATCCTCCCGCGCACGGCGGACGGCAGGCTCGGAGCGCCGACCACCCTGGTGAAGGACGCCCACGCCCGCGGGCTGGTGCTGCACCCCTATACCGCCCGCAACGAGAACAGCTTCCTGCCGGCCGAGTACCGCAAGGGCACGGATCCGGCGGCCTACGGCGAGGCCCTCGCCGCCTTCCGGACGTACTTCGAACAGGGCATCGACGGAATCTTCACCGACAATCCGGACACCGGACTGCTGGCGGCCGAGGCCTTCCGCCTGGGCCGACGCCCCGTCAACGACTGAGCGCACCTTCCCGTACGAGTGGGCCGGGCCCGGCGGGGAAACCGCCGGGCCCGGCCCACTCGTCCCGCCCGGCATGGACCTGCTGAAGGCTGACCTCTTTGAGAAGCTCGGCCCGCTGCTCTCCGCGGAGGCGGCCGCGGAGGCCGCGGGCACCGGAGTCGACGCGGCCGACCTGGAACAAGCCGTCTGGGTCAGGCTGCTGGAGAGCGGCCGGCGCGCCCCCGATCCCGCCGAGCCGGCGGAACCGGCGCGCTGGCTGCGCCGGGCGGTACGCGCGGAGGCCCGCCTGGCCCGTCGCCGGGCCCGCCGGGAGATCCCGTACGACGGCCCGCCGGCCGGCGAGAGCGCGGGTGGTGAACCGGCCGCCGGACGCGAACCGGCCGCGGGGGCCGAACCGGAAGACGCCCTTCTGCACGGGGAGGTGAACCGCGCACTCCGATCGGCGGTCGCCCGGTTGCCCGGACGCTGTCCCGAGCTGATGAAGGCATTTCTTTCGCCCAGAGACCTCACTTACCGTGAAATCGCAGGAGAGTTGGGTATCTCACAAGGAAGTTTGGGGCCCGTCCGTTCCCGTTGCCTGGGATGTCTGCGCAGAATGCTGGCTGCAGAGGTTGCGGCTCCTGGCCTTCGGGGAAAGGAGCGGTAGACCAACGGGCTACCAGGTGAGCTGGAGGCATGCGCACATGGGCATGAGCGTGACCATTTCGGCGGCGGCTGCCGAGGACGCTGAGCAGATCTTCAAACTGCAGTACCTGGCCTTCCAGCGCGAGGCCGAGCTGTACGGCAACTACCTCATCCAGCCGCTCACCCAGTCCCTGGACTCCCTCAAGGGAGAGCTGGCGGCGGACACGGTCCTGGTTGCCCGGCTCGGCGACGAGATCGTCGGCACCGTCCGCGGCAGCGTGGACGAGGACGGCACCGGCAAGATCGCCAAGCTGTGCGTCCACCCGCGCCTGCAGGGCCACGGACTCGGCGCGCGCCTGCTGCGCGCGGTCGAGGAGGCCCTCGCGAGCCCCGGCACCACCACGCGCTTCCGCCTGCACACCGGGCACAAGAGCGAGTCGAACCTGCGCCTCTACCGCAAGGCCGGCTACGTCAAGGTCGGCGGCCGCACGGCCTCCGACGGGGTCCAGCTGGTGATCCTGGAGAAGGAGGCCAAGGACCCGACCGACTTCACGGTCAGCGCGTAGCCGTCCGGCGCCGGCCGCCCGCTCCTCGGCGCCCGTTCGCTCAGCGCTTCGTGCGCAGCCAGAGCATCCCGGTGATCGGCAGGATCACCGGGATGAACAGGTACCCCATCCCGAAGGCCGACCACACGGTCGTGTCGGGGAAGGCGTCGCGGTCCACGAGGGTCCAGGTGCCCACCGCCAGTACGCCGGCCAGCTCGGCGGCGCAGCAGGCCAGCGCCGCCTTGCGGGCCCTCTCCCCGCCGCGCACCAGCGAGTACGTGATGAAGGCGTAGGCCAGCGCCGCCACGGCGGACAGCGAGTACGCGAGCGGCGCCTTGCCGAACTCGGTGGAGATCTGGAAGGCGGAGCGTGAGACCGCGCCCACCACCATCACGCCGTAGAGCCACACCAGCAGCAGCCCGGGCCCGGAGACCAGCCGCTTGCGCCCGGCGGGAGTGGCGGTCGTCGTCTCAGCGTCAGGCACCGGCGGTTCCCCAGATGTCGTAGAGCCGTACTTCGAGGACGGCCAGGACGACCGCGCCGGCGGCGACCGTCACCGATCCCCACTTGGTCCGCTCGGTCAGCGAGAGCATGCCCGCCGCCGGCACCGCGGCGAACGCACCCAGCAGGTACGACACGAAGATCACCGTGCCCTCGTCGGGCTTCTCGCCCTGGCCCAGCTTGACCAGGCCGATCACCAGCTGGGCCAGGACCAGCACCGTCACGACGGCCATGCCGATGAAGTGCCAGTCCTTGGTCGGCTGGTCCCGCCATGCGGCGTGGCCGCACCAGGCGGCGAGGGCGAGTGCGGCCACGCCTATGGCGACCGTCAGGGCGTCGAGCATGCAGCGAGGGTATTACGGGCCGAAAGACCCGATGCGCGCGCCCCTTCCGGCCGGCCCCGCGCTCCGGTGACCGCGGCTGGTGCGCGGACCGTGGTCTTGACCACAAAGGACCCCCTCCTGCAGGGCTCCGGACCAGTACGGCCGCATGGGGGCGTGGGTCGCGTCGGCGCAGGTCAGGGGCGAGAGCGCGGCAAGCGGTACGCAGGGATGCTGTCCGGTATGCGGGCGGAATACGTCCGCTATGCGGACGTCGTTGATCGGTCAGGGGAGAGGTCTGCTTTACTTGGGCCCATGACCACGACGAGCAGCCGCATCCTTGCGACCGAGGCGACGATGACGCCCGGTGCTCGTTGTATGTGTCGAATGTGCGCCTTCTGAGGGCCCCTTCCTGAGCCTCGCGCCCCGAAGCGAGACCAGCCGCGCCAGTGCGTCACCCGCTGATGAACAGCACGGCTCACTCCTGCCCCGCGCATGCGACCAAGCCATCGTTTTCTGACGGTTCGTCCCGTATCGCGTCCCCAGATGTTTGCCCCGTGCCCGGCACCCCGCTGCGCCGTGCACTCGACAGCGACGGAAATCCTGTGATCACCACATCGGGCCTCACGAAGGTCTACCAGTCCCGTGGCCGCGAGGTCACCGCCCTGGACGGCGTCGATCTCCACGTCCGTGAGGGCGAGGTGTACGGAGTCATCGGCCAGAGCGGCGCCGGCAAATCCTCCCTGATCCGCTGCGTGAACCTGCTGGAGCGCCCCACCACCGGCACCGTGAGCGTCGACGGACTCGACCTCACCGCGCTCGCCGGCCGCGGCCGCCGCGCCGGCAAGGAGCTCCGCGAGGCCCGCAGCCGCATCGGCATGGTCTTCCAGCACTTCAACCTGCTGTCCTCGCGCACCGTCCAGGCCAACGTCGAACTGCCCCTGGAGATCCTCGGCGTCTCCGGCCGCGAGCGCTCCCGCAAGGCACTCGAACTCCTCGACCTGGTCGGCCTCGCCGACAAGGCCAAGGCCTACCCCACCCAGCTCTCCGGCGGCCAGAAGCAGCGCGTCGGCATCGCCCGCGCCCTGGCCGGCGACCCCAAGGTGCTGCTCTCCGACGAGGCCACCAGCGCCCTGGACCCCGAGACCACCCGCTCCATCCTCAAGCTGCTGCGCGACCTCAACCAGCAGCTCGGCCTCACCGTCCTGCTCATCACGCACGAGATGGACGTGGTCAAGACCGTCTGCGACTCGGCCGCCCTGATGAAGAACGGCCGCATCGTCGAGTCCGGCACCGTCGCCGAACTGCTCGCCACCCCCGGCTCCGAGCTGGCGGGCGAGCTCTTCCCGGTCACCGGCGCGGCCACCGGCCCCGACCGCACCGTCGTCGACGTCACCTTCCACGGCGAGGCCGCCGCCCAGCCGGTCATCTCGCAGCTCTCGCGCACGTACAACATCGACATCTCGATCCTCGGCGCCGCGATGGACACCGTCGCAGGCCGGCTGATCGGCCGCATGCGCATCGAACTGCCCGGCCGCTACGAGGACAACGTCGTGCCGGTGGGCTTCCTGCGCGAGCAGGGCCTGCAGGTCGACGTGATCGACGAGGCCGACGAGATCGACGACGAACTGGCCGCGCTGGTCAAGGATGGTGCGAAGTGACCTGGTCCGAAATGCAGCCCCTGCTCACCCAGGGCACCTACGACACCCTCTACATGGTGCTGTGGTCCACCCTGGTGACCGTGCTCGGCGGACTGCCCATCGGCATCCTGCTGGTGCTCACCGACAAGGGCGGCCTGCTGCAGAACCAGCCGCTCAACAAGGTCCTCGGCGTGATCGTGAACATAGGCCGCTCGCTGCCGTTCATCATCCTGCTGATCTTCCTGATCCCGGTCACCACCGCGGTCGTCGGCACCTTCATCGGCCCCACCGCCATGATCGTCCCGCTGGCCATCGGCGCCGTCCCCTTCTTCGCCCGGCTCGTCGAGACCGCCGTCCGCGAGGTGGACCACGGCCTGATCGAGGCCGTCGAGTCCATGGGCGGCGGCATCCCCACCCTCGTCGGCAAAGTGCTCCTGCCCCAGGCCCTGCCCTCGCTGGTCGCCGGCGTCACCACCACCGTCATCACCCTCGTCGGCTACTCCGCCATGGCCGGCGCCGTCGGCGGCGAAGGACTCGGCTCCAAGGCCATCACGTACGGCTTCCAGCGCTTCGAGACCGGCTTCATGGTCGCCACCGTCGCGGTCCTGATCGTCCTCGTCACGGTGATCCAGCTGGTCGGCGACGGCGTGGTCCGCCTCCTGGCCCGCCGCGGCCGCACCGCCTGACCGGCCCACGGGCCGCCCCCCCGCTTTCCCACCCCACAGAGCCCGCACTTGTCGTGCTTGGGCCACCACCAGCAAGTCCTCGGTACTTGTTCAGCAAGAAAGGCACTCTTCGTGCGTAAGAACATCAAGCTCACCGCCCTCGCCGCCACGGCCACCGCGCTCGCCCTCGGCCTCACCGCCTGCGGCAGCTCCTCGGACCCGTCCTCCAGCAAGGCCGACGGCGGCAAGACCGACGAGAGCAAGCCGCTCGTCATCGCGGCCTCCCCGAGCCCGCACGCCGACATACTGAACTTCGTCAAGGACAACCTCGCGGCGAAGGAAGGCCTCAAGCTCGACGTCAAGGAGTTCACGGACTACGTCCTGCCGAACACCGCCACCGAGCAGGGCCAGGTCGCCGGCAACTTCTTCCAGCACAAGCCGTACCTCGACGACTTCAACAAGAAGAACAACACGCACATCGTGCCCGTCGTGAACGTGCACCTGGAGCCCCTCGGCCTCTACTCCAAGAAGGTCAAGGCGATAGCCGACATCAAGGCCGGCCAGACCATCGCCGTCCCCAACGACACCACCAACGAGGGCCGCGCGCTCCAGCTGCTCGCCGCGAACAACCTGATCACCCTCAAGGAGGGTGTCGGCACCAGCGCCAAGCTGTCCGACATCACCGACAAGAAGGGCCTGGAGTTCAAGGAGCTGGAGGCCGCCACGGTCCCGCGCGCCCTGAACGACGTGGACGCCGCCGTCATCAACGGCAACTACGCCATCGAGGCCAAGCTGTCGCCCGCCAAGGACGCGCTGATCCTGGAGAAGGCCGAGGGCAACCCCTACGCCAACTTCCTCGCGGTCAAGGAAGGCAGCCAGAACGACCCGCGGATCCAGAAGCTCGCCAAGCTGCTGAACTCCGACGAGGTCAAGAAGTTCATCGAAGAGAAGTACCAGGGCTCGGTCATCCCGGCCTTCGGCACCCCGGCCTCCTGACCCGGCGGGCCGGCCCGCCCCCGGGCGCGGCCCCGCAGTCAGGAATCTCGGCCCCGCACGCCCCTGACGGCGCGCGGGGCCGAGCTCTGCCCGCTTCCGGGCAACCCGGCCCTGCACATCCCCCGGTCGATGCTGCATGCTGTGGCCTACGACCCGTGGAGGCGGCGCCGCACGGACGGTCCCTCACCACGGTCGCAACGCACCACGGTCGCACCACGTTTCTCAGGCATGGAGCTGCGCATGACTACCACCTTCCCGGACGTCACCATCAGCACGGACCGGCTGGTGCTGCGCCCCTTCGAGGAAGAGGACGTCACCGCGCTCACCGAGATGATGAACGACGAGTACGTCACCGCCTGGACCACCGTGGCGCACCCCTACACCCACGCCGACGCACACGGCTGGGCCACCCGCGACTCCCACGCCGAGCGCACCGAGGGCCGCGGCATCGTCTTCGCCGTCACCGAGTTCCTCACCCAGCGCCTCGTCGGCATCGTCCACCTCCAGAACACCAACTGGCGCACCCGCGCCACCGAGGTCGGTTACGTCACCGCCCCCTGGGCCCGCGGCGAGGGCTACGCCAGCGAGTCCGTCCTGGCCGTCGCCCAATGGCTCTTCCGCGACCAGGGGTTCGAGCGCCTCGAACTGCGCACCGCCGCCGACAACACCGCCTCCCAGCAGGTGGCCCAGAAGATCGGCTGCATCAGCGAAGGCGTCCTCCGCAACGCGTGGATAGTGCGCACGCAGACGCCCGACGGAGGCTGGAGCGACACCCGCACCGACCTCATCGTCTGGAGCCTCGTCCCCGAGGACCTCGACGAAGGCGACGGCTACGACGGCTACGACTCCTACGACGGATACGCGGGCAGCACCGCCTTCGGGCAGCGGGCGGACGCGCACGGCCGCGCCGTCGGCGCCGACTGGAACTGAACCGATGACCGGGTAGTCTCACCGTGCCCGCCCCCGACGAAGC
>NZ_JARAYQ010000440.1:0-4126 GCF_033794505.1 Streptomyces sp. MB09-01
GGCGTGGGAGGGGTCTTGGGGCCGCCACCTGCGGCCAGTTCGAATTCTGCCCTGGGGTGTTCGAGGGACCCCAGGGAGACGATCTCACGCTTGAAGAGGCCGGAGAGGGTCCATTCGGAGAGCACGCGCATTTTGCGGTTGAAGCTGGGGACGCGGCTGAGGTGGTAGGCCCGGTGCATGAACCAGGCCGGGTAGGCCTTGAGCTTGCGGCCGTAGATGTGGGCGACGCCCTTGTGGAGGCCGAGGGAGGCGACCGAACCGGCGTACTTGTGGGCGTACTCGGTCAGGACCTCGCCGCGCAGGGCGGCGAGGAGGTTGTCGGCGAGGACCTTGGCCTGGCGGACGGCGTGCTGCGCGTTGGGGGCGCATTCGCGGCCCTTCTCGGCCGCCGTGATGTCGGGGACGGCGGCGGCGTCGCCCGCGGCCCAGGCGTGCTCGACTCCTTCGACGGTGAGGAAGGAGGTGCAGGCCAGGCGGCCGCGCTCGTTCTTGGGCAGGTCGGAGGCAGCCAGGATGGGGTGCGGTTTGACTCCGGCGGTCCACACGACGGTGCGGGTGGGGAAGCGGGCGCCGTCGCTGAGGACGGCGACGCGGTTCTCGCAGGAGTCGAGCCGGGTCTCCAGCCGGACGTCGATGTTGCGGCGGCGCAGCTCGCGGACGGTGTAGACGCCCATCTCGGGGCCGACCTCGGGGAGGATCCGGTCGCTCGCCTCGACGAGGACCCATTTCATGTCCTCGGGCTTGATGTTGTGGTAGTACCGCGCCGCGTAGCGGGCCATGTCCTCCAGCTCGCCGAGGGCTTCGACGCCGGCGAAGCCGCCGCCGACGAAGACGAAGGTGAGAGCGGCGTCGCGGAGCGCGGGATCGCGGGTGGAGGAGGCGATGTCCATCTGCTCGATGACGTGGTTGCGCAGGCCGATGGCCTCTTCCACGGTCTTGAACCCGATGCCGTAGTCGGCGAGTCCCGGGACGGGGAGGGTGCGGGAGATGGAGCCCGGGGCGAGGACGAGTTCGTCGTACTCCATCTCGACGGGACCGGTGCCCTCGTCGGCGGTGGCGAGGGTGGCGACGGTCACGGTCCGTTTGGAGTGGTCGATGCGCTGGGCCTCGCCGATGACGATGCGGCACTTGCCGAGGACGCGGCGCAGGGGGACCACGACGTGGCGGGGGGAGATGGCGCCCGCGGCCGCTTCGGGGAGGAAGGGCTGGTACGTCATGTAGGGCTCGGCGGTGACCACCGTGACCTCGGCTTCGCCGGCTCTCAGCTTTCGCTGGAGCCGGAGCGCCGTATACATGCCGACGTAGCCGCCGCCGACGATCAGGATGCGCGTACGGGGCGGGGTACCGGGGGCCGTGCCCCGGGAGTTAGCAGCCTTCACCATCCCATGACGCAACGTGGCCGGGAGTTTGTCCACAGGCCCGACAAATTGTGTGACCGGAGGGGGTGGTGGGGCGGGGCGGAAGAGGACGTTCGATGTGGGCGTAAATGTGCAGGTCAGGGCGTATGGAACGACAGATTCCGGGGGTATGGAACGGAAAAGTGGGGGTGAATGCTCCGATCGGGCGGTGGTCCGTCCGGGGCTGCCTCTTCTGAATTGACTCTGGCTCAACTATGTTCGTATCTCGTCGAGGAGTAGTACGACCGGGCCCGAGACCGTGGCCCCCTCGACGTGAAGGCGGGGAGTGTCTCCGGGGGGAGACAAATGATTACCGGGGGAAACATATGAACATTTCCGATTTCCATGGCTCTGCGACCGCGCTCTCGGTCGAGAGCAACGGTCGCGCGCTCGCGGGCGGCACCACGCACGGGGTGGGCCGGTCCACGCCGCTGCGCGTGGACGCCCAGCGCAACCTGGAGCACGTGCTGCGGGCGGCCCGCGAGGTCTTCGGCGAGCTGGGCTACGGGGCTCCGATGGAGGACGTGGCGCGGCGCGCCCGGGTCGGTGTCGGCACCGTGTACCGGCGCTTCCCGAGCAAGGACGTCCTCGTCCGGCGCATAGCCGAAGAGGAGACCGCCCGGCTGACCGAGCAGGCCAGGACCGCGCTGGGCCAGGAGGAGGAGCCGTGGCAGGCGCTGTCGCGCTTCCTGCGCACCTCCGTGGCCTCGGGCGCCGGGCGGCTGCTGCCGCCGCAGGTGCTGCGGGTCGGTTCGGCGAGCGAGGACGGGGCCGAGGAAGCGGAGGCGGCGCGGGTTCCGCAGCAGCGCCAGGCCGTCGCGGCCACCGGTTCCCCCGAGCTGCGGGTCGTGGGCGCGCGCAGTGCGGCCGAGGACGAGCCCTCGGACGACGCGGGTGCGGGTGCGCTGCTGGAGGTCGTCGGCCGGCTGGTGCACCGCGCGCGGGAAGCCGGTGAGCTGCGTGCCGACGTCACGGTGGCCGATGTACTGCTGGTGATAGCGACGGCGGCGCCCGCGCTGCCCGACCCCGCGCACCAGGCGGCGGCTTCGACCCGGCTGCTCGACATCCTGCTCGAAGGGCTGCGGTCCCGCACGGCGTGACCTTTGCGGGCCGGCATCGACTCGGCGCCCCTTCGGCGACGGTCGGTGCTGGGCCGCGACGGTCGGTGCTGGGCCGCGACGGTCGGTGCCGGGCCGCGCCGGTCGGTGCCGGGTGGTGCGGTCGGTGCCGGGGTCGTTCGGCCGGTGCGGGGCGTTGACCGGTCTTCTCCAGCGGGGGGCTTCTCCGAGGGGGCCTGTCGGAGGGCGGGCCCCCTCGGAGAGAGGGCTTCTCGAGGGGCGCGCTCGGGCTTTGGGTCTCCTCTGATCGGCGGACTCTTGAACCGGCGGGGCGTTCGCACGCCGGGGCGACAGGAGGGCGATTCGCCGAATTGTGCCCGGACGAGTGGATGGCGCGCAGAGGGGTTCGGCGCGCGTCCGCCGTGTGACACGCTTGATCGGTGTACCGGTTGAGTGTGTCGTGCGGGGGCTTCCGCGATGAGCGGTGACGGGCGGGAAGAGCCACTCGGTGGCGCCGGCAGCGAGGTGGAGGCGGACAGCCTGCCCGCACGTCAGGTACCGGCTCAGCGCGAACCGGGCGGGCGCCATGCACGCCCCTCGCGCTCTTCCGGACCCGGCGGCATCTGGAGTGAAGTCCCTCCGTCCGACGCCGACTTGATCGCCCGGATGCGGGGCGGGGACGACGGTGCGTACGAGGAGCTGTTCCGTCGCCATGCCGATGCCGTACGTCGCTACGCGCGGACCTGCTGCCGCGACGGGCACACCGCCGACGACCTGACCGCCGAGGTGTTCGCGCGGACCCTCCAGGCGGTACGGGGCGGGGCGGGGCCGGACCAGTCGGTGCGGGCCTATCTGCTGACGACCGTACGGAGGGTTGCCGCGGCCTGGGCCAAGACGGCCAAGCGGGAGCACCTCGTCGAGGACTTCGCCGTCTTCGCGGAGCAGTCGGCCACGGGCTCGGAGAGCGGAGCCGGGATCTCGGGACTGTCCGGGGGCGACACGCTCGAACTGGGCGCGGACGTACGGGCGATGCACGACGCCGAGCAGTCGCTGGCCATGCAGGCCTTCCGCAGCCTGCCCGAGCGGTGGCAGGCCGTGCTGTGGCACACCACCGTCGAGGAGGCGTCGCCGAGCTCGATCGCCCCGCTGTTCGGGCTCAGCGCCAACGCGACCGCGGTGCTCGCCAGTCGCGCCCGGGAAGGGCTCAAGCAGGCCTATCTGCAGGCCCACGTGAGTGCGGCGCTGAGCGAGGGCGGCGACTGCGCGCGGTACTCGGACCGGCTGGGCGCCTATGCGCGGGGCGGGCTGCGGATGCGGGCGGAGCGGGGGCTGCGCAAGCACCTGGAGGAGTGCGCGAAGTGCCGGCTGGCGGCCGGGGAGCTCAAGGACGTCAATGCGGGGATCCCCGCGCTGCTTCCGGTCGCGGTCATCGGGTGGTTCGCCGCCGGGTACGCGGCCAAGGCCGCCGGGGTGGTGGCGGGTGGAGCCGTCGCCGCGGGCGGGGCCGGGGCGGCAGCCGCCGCCTCCGGCGGGTCGACCGCGGGAGCCGGGGCAGCCGGTGCGGGGGCCGGAGCCTCGGGTGGTGCTGCGGGTGCTGCAGGTGCTGCGGGTGCCGGTGGCGGGGCCGCCGGCACCCGCAGCACCTGCAGCACCCGCAGCACCACCCGAGGC
>NZ_JARAYQ010000441.1:0-4104 GCF_033794505.1 Streptomyces sp. MB09-01
GGGGTGCTCAGGGGGAGTACGCCGACGCGTTGGTCGCCGGCGTACTCGCCGGTGGGGTGGAAGCCGAGCCCGAGGTAGAAGGGTTCGGGGCTGCCCTGGCCGGTGTGCCAGCTGACGTAGGCCTGGCCGGTGCCGCGGGCGCGGATCTCCTCGCAGACCGCGCGGACGGCGAAGCGGCCGTAGCCCTTGCCCTGGTGGTCGGCGTGGACGTTCAGGCGCCAGATGCCGCTGCGGCGGTCGGTGGGGTCGGTGGCCGGGTCCCAGGCGATGTCGAGGAAGGCCATGACGAAGCCGACGACTTCCTCGCCGTCGACGATGGCGCGCGGCCAGGCGGCGGTGTGCACGTAGGCCTCGGCGAGGGACTTGACCACCGGCGAGACCAGATGGCTCTGATCGGGGCGTACCTGTATCGCGCAGACGGCGTCGAAGTTCTCGGCGGTGACGGCTTCCAGGCGCAGCGGGCCGGGCGTTGGGGTGATCTCGGCGGACATGGCCCCAGCCTAGGGGGTGTCCGGGCAGCGCCGCCTGCCACCGTCGGGGTTTCAGGGTTTGCGGGCGTGGAGGATGTGCAGGCCTCGTTCGCCGGTGGCGCTGTGGCTGATTTCCAGTCCGGTGGTGCGGCATCGGGCCGTCAGCCAGGCGGTGCTGATACGTAGCTTCGGGTAGCTGCTGCTGTGCAGGGACCACGTGCCGTCGGTGCGGGTGTGGAGCAGGTCGTGGACCATCACCGTGTTCTGGTCGACGTATTCCAGGAAGCAGGTCAGCAGCCGGTTTTCGTCGCTGCGCACGGGCAGGAAGCGGTCCGTGCCCTGGAGCGGGTGGCTGAGGTCGCGGTAGGTGATGACCAGGTGGCCGCCGGGCGCGAGGGCGGTGTGGACGTCGTCGAGGAGGGCGCTCACGTCGCTCAGGGCCGGCAGATGGGTGAGGGTGTCGCCCATGCAGAGCACCACGGCTGCCGTCGCCGGCGCGGTGATGCGGGGGAGCACGGCGCGAAGGTCGGCGTTGAGCGGGCGGATCGGCGTGTGTTCCCCTGCGTGCAGGGCGAGTTCGTCCAACAGCTTCCTGCTGGTGTCGACGGCGGTGACCGGCCCGAAGCCGAGGCCGGCCAGGGCGAGGGACTGGGCGCCCCGCCCGCAGCCGAGGTCGACGGCGTGCCGTGCCGGGCCCTCGCCGGGCAGCACGCCGAGCCTGCGCAGAAGTGCGGCCTGGCCTTCGGCGAGGGCGGCGATGTCCCCGCCGAGCATCCAGGTGTACTGGTCGGCGAGGAGGTCCTCGTAGTGGTCGGTCACGGTTGCCATGCGAACTCCCCTTCGGTCGAGCGGTCCCTACTCCGGCGTTTCGGCTGGTGCGGCGGTGCGGACCCAGCTGGCGAGGTCGGCGAGGTGGATGTCCGTGCGGGCGGCGTCGAGTTCGGCGCCCAAGGCTGCCCGGTAGGTGGACGTGGCCTCCGCGTACCGTTCGCGTCCGGCGTCGGTGATGACGGCCGTGACCGCCCGTCCGTCCCCGCCTCCCGGAGCCCGGCGGGCCAGCCCCTGCGCCTCGAGGCGGGCGATGAGCCGGGTCACCGAGCTGTCCTTCATCCCGATCCGCGAGGCGAGTTCACCCATCCGCAGACCGTCTGTGCTCTCCGGCCGGCTCAGCGCGCACATGGCCCGGTACTCGGACAGCGGCAGGTGGTGGTGTCGCTGCAGCACCTCGTCGAGGCGGCGTTCCATCAGATTCAGCAGCCGTACCGCGGTGCACCAGCGGTCGTCCTCGGCATCATCGGCCGGCCGCGGCACGGGGGCCGGCGGCGGCAGGGCTGCGGCGGTCGATTGTGCGTCCACACGGCGCAAGGTATCTGCTTGCTCATACAACGATCAACCCCTACCGGCACCCGGTGCCGACCCGGATGGGTGGCAACGAGGGTTTCTGGAACGGTGCTGACGCTGTGCCGTCTTGTGAGTGAATCTGTACTGGCGGCTGAAGAGTTGCACAAAGAAAGACTCAAATCCGGCAGGAGATCGAAAGTGTGGTGTCACGATCGGGCGTTCGTGCCGAGGGCGTTGTACGCGCCCGGGCGTCTGCCGGTTGTCGGAAGTGAGGATGCTGTCCTATGAGTAGCGGTCCGCCGTCGTTCACGCCGCCCCCACGCCCTGGCCGGCAGGCTCCGCCCCCGCCGCCCGGGGGTGCGGGCGGGTTCGCCGTCGTCCTGTTGATGCTGTCGACGGTTCTGGTCGGGCTGATGGCAGGGCTGTTCTTCGCGTTCGACGTCTCGGTGATGCCGGGGCTGGCGGCCGGTGACGAGCGGACCTACGTCACCGCCATGCGTGCGTTCAACGCGGCCATCGACGGCAACCCGCTCTTCGGCATGGCCTTCGTACTGGCTTTGCTGCTGGCTGCCGGTTCGGCGGTCGTCGAGTACCGCACGGGCCGGCGTCCCACCGCCCTGTGGGCGGGGCTTGCCACCGCGGCGTATCTCGTCGTGCTGGTGATCACGTTCGCGGTCAACATTCCCCTCAACAACGAGCTCGCGGACGGCGGTGACGTCGCGCAGATGGCCGACTTCACGGTCGTGGAGAGGTTCAAGTCGACGTGGGTCACCACGAACATCGTCCGTACGCTGTTGTGCACGACCGCCCTGGCCGCGCTCGCCCGAGCCCTGCTTCTCCACGGCCGCGCCACGCGCTGAGCGGCCAAAGGCCGCCTACCCGCCTACGCGGTCCCCGGCACCCCTGATATGACCGTCGGGCCCTGATTCAGTCCCCCGTCCGGCCGTCGACGGGGATGTCCAGTCCGTCGGCGAGGGCGGTGAGGGTCGTCCCCAGGGGGAGCGCGACGCGGGTGGCGGCGTGCCGGTCGCCCCGGGTCGGGTCCCGGTTGACGATCAGTACGGGTTTTCCGGCCTGGGCCGCCTGGCGCACGAACCGCAGGCCGGACATCACCGTCAGCGAGGACCCGAGGACCAGGAGTGAGGTCGCCGCGTCGACCAGTTCGCGGCAGCGCTCGACCCGGTGCGGGGGAACGTTCTCGCCGAAGAACACCACGTCCGGTTTGAGGATGCTGCCGCATCGCAGGCAGGGCACGACGGTGAAGTCTCCGACCTGTTCGTCGGTGAGGTCGGCGTCACCGTCCGGATTCAGCCGGGCGGACACGGGCTCGAAGCCCGCATTGGCCTCTTCCAGCCTCCGGGCGAGCTCCCGGCGCGCGCTGGAGGCGCCGCAGGAAAGGCAGACGACCCGGTTCAGGTTTCCATGGAGTTCCACCACGTCCTTGCTGCCGGCGGCCTGGTGAAGGCCGTCGACGTTCTGGGTGATCACTGCCGAGAGCAGGCCGCGCCGCCCGAACGCGGTCACGGCCCGGTGCCCGGCGTTGGGCCGGGCGCGGCCGAAGGTGCGCCAGCCGAGGTGGCTGCGTGCCCAGTAGCGGCGCCGGGCGTGCGCACTGGTGGTGAACTCCTGGTAGGTCATCGGGGTGTGCCGGCGCAGGCTTCCGCCCTCGCCGCGGTAGTCGGGGATGCCCGACTCCGTGGACAGGCCCGCCCCGCTGAGCACCAGCACGCCGCCGGTCCTCAGCGCGTCGGCGACCGGCTTCGGATCCGTGGTGCCCGGCCGCAGGTCCTCGGTGGGGGTCCAGCTCAGAGTGGGGCGCGTGCGCATGCAGCCAGCGTACGGAACGGGCCGGACAGCGGCACAGGGCGGAGCCCCCACGTGTCAAGTCCTACTGATCACAGGCTCCTGCCGTCAGGGGGAGCCCGCGTAGGCTGGCCGGACCTTTCCGTATCCACTGCCGAATGGAGTCGCCGCCTTGCTGACCGCTCTCACCGGTGCCTACGGGGACCGGGCGGACGCCATCACCGTCGCCGGCCGCACCGCTTCCTACGAGGAGCTCCTCGGTGCCGCCCGCGCCGTCGCAGCGGACCTCGCCGGCAGTCATCCGCCGGCCTTCGCGGTGACGGCGACGGCCTCGCTGGAAACGGTGGCCGCCGTGGTCGGCGGACTCCTCGCCGGCGTCCCCTGCGTCCCTCTGCCACCCGACGCGGGGCCCGTCGAACGCGGTCACATCCTGAACGACTCCGGAGCCCGCCTCATCGAGGTCGACTTCGCCCGCCGCTCCACCGCCACC
>NZ_JARAYQ010000442.1:0-4092 GCF_033794505.1 Streptomyces sp. MB09-01
TTTTTTTTTGGGTCCGGAGATTTGATAAAGGGCAGGGGGGGGCGGGGTCTGGCGGCTGCTCAACCGGGGGCACCCGGAGCCCCTGCTGCTGCACGGGGACGGGGAACTGGCGGTCCTCGCCCCGGCGGAGCCCGCCCTGCCGCTCGGCATGGGGGAGCTGGGCGGCTGGCCGGACCGGGCGGAGGAGTGGGCGTTCCCCGCGGGCACCACCCTGCTGCTCTACACGGACGGGCTGACGGAGGCCCGGGACCGGGCGGGCGACTTCTACGATCCGGCGGCCCGGCTGCGCGGTCGGATCTTCCCCGGGCCGCATGCGCTGCTCAGCGCGCTCAGCAGCGACGTGCGCCGGCACACGGGCGGCGGGGCCACGGACGACATGGCGCTGCTCGCGGTGGGCCGGCCGGAGCAGTGGCAGCCGGAGCGGCGGCGGACCGTGCCGGTGGTGCGCCGGGGCGACGGTACGTGACGCAACGTGTTCGAAGTAGTGCTCTCTGCAAGTCTATTGACAGGGCGTCATGTTCTGCATGTGGCCGAAGAGGTGAGGTAGTCGCTTGATTTTTGCCCGAATTGATGAGGTTCTATGGTGAAAAAGCCTGGCCAGAGCCAGCCATTGCGTGTCTGATTGGTGCGAACGATCAAGCGCAACAGCTTGGAATCACTCCCCTGCGTCTATTACCTTTCGATAACGCAGCGCGGTCGTCCCAGCCGTCGTAAGAGACGGCGCCGTGCGCGTGCGCGTCAATGAGGAGTGTGCCCCGGTGGCCTCCAACTTGCCTGCCCCTGAAGGCACCGAGATCCAGGAGCCGCCCACTGCGGGCGCCTGGGGCGAGTGGAACCCCACCGAGGACTCGGTCCGTCCGGTCCGCGGCAAGCACCGGGTCGCCAAGCAGCGCGGGGGACTTGCGCGCAGCTCCACCGTGCTCGGCGTCGGTGTCATCGCGGCGGTCGGCGCCGGCGGCATCGCCCATGCGCAGGACCGGCCCCAGGTCGCGATATCCATGCCGTCGATGCCCGATCTGCCCGACCTGCCCGATCTGATGTCCGGTGGCGACTCCCGGCAGTCGGACGGCGGTTCCGGGTCGGCGGCCCAGGCGGCCGCGCGGACGGGGATCATCGCGCAGCAGAGCGACCGCGCCGACGCCGGCGAGCTGCTGCGCAACCGCATCCTCCAGCAGGCCGAGTCCCAGAAGGACGCCGCCGAGGCGAAGGTCCGGGCGGACGCCGAGCGCGCCGCGCAGGAGGCCGCCGCCCAGGAGGCCAAGGGCAGGCTGGAGGAGGCCCGCCGGGCGGCCGAGGAGGCCAAGGCGCAGGCCGAGGCGAAGGCCGCGGAAGAGGCCGAGGCGGCGAGGAAGGCCGCCGAGGCCAAGGCCGAGCAGGAGCGCGCCAGGTCGGCCGGCGGCTACTCCCTGCCGACCTCCGCCTACACCCTCACCTCGCACTACGGGGACTCCGGCTCCATGTGGTCCTCCGGCCACCACACCGGCCTCGACTTCGCGGCCCCGACCGGTACCCCGGCCAAGGCGGTGGCCGCCGGAAAGATCACCTCGGCCGGCTGGTCCGGCGCGTACGGCTACCGGATCGTGCTGCAGCTCGAGGACGGCACGGAGATCTGGTACTGCCACCTCTCCTCGATGTCCGTGACCTCGGGCGCGGTCGGCGCCGGCGAGACCATCGGCCGGGTCGGCGCCACCGGCAACGTCACCGGACCTCATCTCCACCTGGAAGTACGCAAGGGCGGCTCGACGATGGACCCGCTGGCGTGGCTGGAGTCCAAGGGCCTGAACGTCTGAGGTCCGGCTCCGCCCGCCGCGGCACGGGTACGGCGGGCAGCGCGGCCTCGGGGGCGGGGACGGCCGGGGGAGCCCGCAAGGGGTCGAACCAAGGCGGAAGCAGCTCCTCCATGACGGCCGCCCGGGCCAGCGCCGGGCCCGCCACCGCACGGCGCTGCCAGAGCCGGTGCAGCAACTCCCGTTCCCGGCCGGCGAAGTCCGGCTCCCCCACCGGGCCGCCCCGGCGCGCCCGGTTCCGCAGCAGGGCCAGGGCGGCGGCGTCCGCCTCGTACCGGGCGACCGCGCGTCCGGCGGCCCGGCCCCCGCTGTGCCGGGCCAGGGCGCGCGCCAGTGACCGGGCCGGCAGCGAAGCCAGCGCCGGCACCTCGGCGGGTCCGAACCAGCCGGCGGCCGCGTACACCGCCAGCTCTTTGGACACGACCCGCAGCCGGCCGCGCCGTATCCGCACCGCCAGCCACACGAGCAGCCCGAACGCCGGGACCATCACGAAGGCGTAGACCGTGTAGAAGCCGTGCTCCCCGAACCGGGAGGAGCCGTTCCACAGCGCGTGCATGCCCATGGCCGGCGCCAGGCCGAGCAGCGGCAGACAGATCCTGCGGTACCGGCGGACGCTGAGCGCGGCCGCGCCGAAACCGAGCCCGGTGAGCACCGTGAACAGCGGGTGCGCGAACGGCGACAGCACTATCCGGACGAAGAAGGTCGCCGCCGTCACCGACTCCAGCACGCCGGAGCCCTCGGCGAGGTCCTCACCGTAGGCGTTGCCGAGGTAGAGGATGTTCTCGGTGAAGGCGAAGCCGGTGGCGGTGAATCCGGCCACGACGAAACCGTCGGCGGGACCGGTGAAATGGCGTCTGCGGAACACGAACACCAGCAGCAGGGCAGCGGCCTTGGCGCTTTCCTCCACCACCGGGGCGACGGCCACCGAGCCCAGGTGGTCGGCGCCGGAGGGGTCGGCGGTGGCCGCGGCTATCCACTCGGTGGCGAAGTTGTTGGCCAGTATCGCGATCAGCGCCGCGGCGCAGGCACCCCAGCCGAAACAGAACAGCAGCTGCGGCCAGGGCGCGGGCGCGGCCCGGCCGAGCCACCGGAAGGCCGCCATGAGCGGCGGCACCGGTAACAGGGCCAGGCCGAGACCGACGAGGAAGCCGGGGGTGCCGGTCTGCTCCCGCACGAGTTCGAGGATCGCGATGCCGGTGACGGCGAGCAGGGTGAGGAGCACGCACGTGCGGACCGTGCCCGACGGACGTGCGAGCACAGGGCGGAGCGCTCGGAACACACCATGACCCTAGCGAGCCGGTCTGACACGCGCGGTGACGTTGTCAGTTCTCCCTGCGACGGAAGAGCAAGTCGTGTACGACGTGCCCCTTGTCGAGACCCTGGCCCTCGAAGCGGGTGAGCGGCCGGAACGCGGGGCGCGGGGCGTAGCCGCCGTCGGCCTGCGTGTTCTCGAAGTCCGGGTGCGCGCTGAGGACTTCGAGCATCTGCTCGGCGTACGGCTCCCAGTCGGTCGCGCAGTGCAGCACGGCGCCGGGGGCCAGGCGGGTGGCGGCCAGCGTGAGGAACTCGGGCTGGATCAGCCGGCGCTTGTGGTGGCGGGCCTTGGGCCAGGGGTCCGGGAAGTACACGCGGATCCCGTCGAGGGAGTCGGGGGGCAGCATCTCGCGGAGCAGGATGATCGCGTCGCCGTTGGCCACGCGGACGTTGCTGAGTCCGCCCCGCTCGGCGAGGGCGAGGAGGTTGCCCTGCCCGGGGGTGTGCACGTCGGCGGCGAGGATCCCGGTGCCGGGGTCTTCGGCGGCCATCTGCGCGGTGGCCTCGCCCATGCCGAAGCCGATCTCCAGGACGACGGGGAGGCCGTCGAACATCGCCTTCAGGTCGATGACCTCGTGGCCGTCGATGTCCAGGCCCCAGGTGCCCCAGAGGCGCTTCAGGGCCTCGCCCTGCCCGGTGGTGACCCGGCTGCGCCGGGGCTGGAAGCTCCGGATCCGCCGCTCGTGGTGCGAGCCGGCCGGATCCGGCGAGGGCCCGTCCGGGAAGCGGGGCTCGGTCCGCCACTTGGGCGGCACGTACGAACTCGCCTCCGGCGCGGCGTCCGGGAGGCTGGGCGGCTGGGGGTTCAGGGACTCAGACACAATGCCGTGATTCTACGACGGGGGGCCAGGCGGCCGCCCGTCCTGGGGCTGGGCCCGCTTCGGCCCGCCCGGCGCACCTCTTAATACACCTCGGCCGTGGCCGACGCCTAAAATGATTAGATGCTGGTGGTTGTGTACAACAAAAAAAAAATAACACCGTAGCACAACAA
>NZ_JARAYQ010000443.1:0-4070 GCF_033794505.1 Streptomyces sp. MB09-01
CCGCACCCCCGGTCATCCCCTCCGGGCTCTACGGCAAGGACGACCCCACCTACGACGGCGTGTGGCGGCAGTCCTTCGCGCTGCTCGCCCAGGACACCGTGGGCGTCAAGCCCGCCGCGCAGGCCGTGGACTGGCTGGTCGGCCAGCAGTGCGCGAACGGCTCCTTCCCCGCCTTCCGCGCGGACACCACCAAGGACTGCGACGCGACGGCGTACATCGACTCCAACGCGACGGCCGCCGCCGTGCAGGCCCTGACCGCGCTCGGCGGGCACGGTGACGGCGTCAAGAAGGCCGTCGCCTGGCTGAAGTCCGTACAGAACGAGGACGGGGGCTGGAGCTCCAACCCCGGCGGGGCCATGGACGGCGGCACCGACGCCAACTCGACCGCCATCGTGATCAGCGCGCTGACCGCGGCCGGCGAGAAGCCGGCCGAGGCCAAGTCGAAGGCGGGCAAGACCCCCTACGAGGCGCTGCTCTCCTTCCAGCTGGGCTGCGCCGCCGAGCCGGCCGCCGACCGGGGCGCCTTCGCGTACCAGCCGGTCGGCGGCAAGCTGCTCGCGAACGGCGACGCCACGGCCGCGGCCGCGCTGGCCGGCCTCGGCAAGGGCTCGGCCGTCGTCCCCTCCGGTACGGACACCCCCGCCACGGCGCTGACCTGCCCGGCGGCGGGCGCCGCGGACCCGGCGGCAGCGGCCCAGGGCGCGGCGGGCTACCTGGCCGAGGCCCTCAAGAAGGACGGCCACCTGACGGCCGTGACCCCGGGCGCCGACCAGCCGACCCCGGACACCGGCAACACCGTCGACGCGGTGATCGCCCTGGCCGCGGCCGGGCACAAGCAGTCGGCGGCGGGCGCGCTGGAGTGGCTGAAGGCCAACTCCGCCGAGTGGTCCAAGGGCAGCCCGGCCGCCCTCGGCACCCTGGTCCTCGCCGCGCACGCCACGGGCACCGACCCGAAGTCCTTCGGCGGCACCGACCTCGTCGCCGCACTGAACGCGACCGGCCCGGCCCCGCAGGGCGCGGACACGGACGCGACGTCCGTGGAGAACGGGAAGGACGGGTCGACCGGCGGCCAGAACCTCTGGTGGATCATCGGCGCGGGCGGCGCGGCCGGCGTCGGCATCGGCATCCTGCTGAGCGGCCGCCGTAAGAAGAACCAGCTCTGATGCGCCGCCGCCCCGCCGCAGCCCTCTCCCTCGCCCTCGCCCTCTCCCTCGGGATCGTCCTGGCCGTGCTGGCCGCCGCTCCTGCGATGGCGGCGGGCTACCGCTACTGGTCGTTCTGGGACGGCTCGGGCGGCGGCCGGTGGTCGTACGCCTCGCAGGGCCCCTCGACGGCCCGCCCGGCGGACGGCTCCGTCCAGGGTTTCCGCTTCTCGGTGAGCGAGGACGCGGCGGCCGACGCGGCCCGGCCGCGCGCCGAGGCCGACTTCGAGGCCGTCTGCGGGACCACCGCACCGGCCGAGGGACGCAAGCGGGTGGCGCTCGTCATCGACTTCGGCGTCCCCGATCACGCCCCGGCGGGCGAAGCCCCGCCGCAGGACGCCCCGCGCACGGCCTGCGCGCAGCTGCCGCCGGACGCCACGGCGGCCGAGGCGCTGGCGTCGGTCGCGAAGCCGCTGCGCTACAACAGCGCGGCGCTGCTGTGCGCGATCTCGGGCTACCCGAAGCAGGGCTGCGGCGAACCCATGGCGGACGCCGGAGCGGCGCCCGCCGCCCCGGCCCCGGAGGACGACGGCGGCCCGTCGGCGGGCCTCCTGGCGGGCATCGCGGCCGTGGCCGCCCTGGCCGCAGCCGGCATCTGGCAGTCCCGCCGCCGCACCCGATGACGACCCCGACGCCCCCCGGCCCGGGCGAGGCGGCCCCGCCCGAAGCCGCCGAACCGCACGGCGCAGCCGCGTCCGCCGCCCGGCGGCTTTCTGCCGCGCCTGCGGGCTCCGGCCCGGCATCGGGCGGGGGCGTGGCGGCCGCCGGCGGCGCCCGGGCATCCGCGGGGGCCGCCGGCGGCCGGAGCCCGGGTGGGTACGCGGGCCGGCCTGAGGCCGGTCGCACCCCCACCGGAGCCGCACGCGACGACGTGACCCCGGCCCGGCGGAGCCTCCCCGCGGCGCAGGACCCGCCGCACCGGTCGACGTACAAGAAATGGCAGGCCCCGCTCGCCGCCCGGGCCACCGCCCTGCACGCCGGGGCCTGGTGGCTCTGGGCCCTCGGGCTCGCCACCGCCGCCTCCCGCACCACCAACCCGCTGCTCCTCGGGCTGATCGTCGGTGTCGCCGGGTACGTCGTGGCGGCCCGCCGCACGGACGCGCCCTGGGCGCGTTCCTACGGCGCCTTCCTCAAGCTGGGCCTCGTCGTCATCGGCCTGCGCCTGATCTTCTCCATGCTCCTCGGCTCCCCCGTCCCCGGCGCGCACACCCTCTTCACGCTCCCGGAGATCCCGCTGCCCGCCTGGGCGCAGGGCATCCGGTTCGGCGGGAAGGTCACCGCCGAGCAGCTGGTCTTCGCCTTCTACGACGGCGCGAAGCTGGCCGCCCTCCTCGTCTGCGTGGGCGCCGCGAACGCCCTCGCGAACCCGGCGCGGCTGCTGAAGTCCCTGCCGGCCGCCCTGTACGAGGCCGGGGTCGCCGTCGTCGTCGCCATGACCTTCGCGCCGAACATGGTCGCCGACGTGGTCCGGCTGCGGACCGCCCGCCGGCTGCGCGGCCGCCCCACCGGCGGGGTGAAGGCCATCCTCCAGATCGGCCTGCCGGTGCTGGAGGGCGCCCTGGAGCGTTCCGTCGCCATCGCCGCGTCGATGGACGCGCGCGGCTACGGGCGCACGGCGAAGGTCCCGCCGGCCGTCCGGCACACCACCAACGTCCTCACCCTCGGCGGCCTCCTCGGCATCTGCGCGGGCACGTACGGGCTGCTGGCCGCGCAGGGCGCCGCGTACGGGCTCCCCGTGCTCGGCATCGGCGCGGTCCTGGCCCTCGCGGGCCTGCACCTCGGCGGGCGCCGGTCGGTACGGACCCGCTACCGGCCCGACCGCTGGGGGCCGCGCGCCTGGCTGGTGGCCGGGTCGGGCGCGGCCGTCGCCGCGCTCCTCATCCGCGCAGGCACCGTCGACCCCGCCGCGCTGCACCCGGGCGTGGTCCCGCTGGTGGCGCCCACGCTGCCGCTGTGGCCGGCGGCGGCGATCCTGATCGGCCTGCTGCCCGCGTTCGTGGCACCCGTACCGCCCAAGGAGGCGTCGCTGTGATCCGCTTCGAGCAGGTGTCGGTCACCTACGAAGGCGCGGCCGGGCCTTCCCTCCAGGACGTCGACCTGGTGATCCCGGAAGGCGAGCTGACCCTCCTGGTCGGCCCGTCGGGGGTCGGCAAGTCCACCCTGCTCGGGGCCGTCTCGGGGCTGGTCCCCCATTTCACCGGGGGCACGCTCCGGGGCAGGGTCACGGTCGCGGGCCGTGACACGCGCACGCACAAGCCGCGCGAGCTCGCTGACGTGGTGGGCACGGTCGGCCAGGATCCGCTCGCGCACTTCGTGACGGACGTGGTGGAGGACGAACTCGCGTACGGCATGGAGTCCCTGGGCCTGCCACCTGCGGTGATGCGCCGCCGGGTGGAGGAGACCCTGGACCTCCTCGGCCTGAACGAACTCCGCGACCGGCCCATCGCCACGCTCTCCGGCGGCCAGCAGCAGCGGGTCGCGATCGGTTCGGTCCTCACCCCTCACCCCCAGGTCCTGGTGCTGGACGAACCGACGTCCGCGCTGGACCCGGCGGCGGCGGAGGAGGTCCTGGCGGTCCTCCAGCGCCTGGTCCACGACCTCGGCACCACCGTCTTGATGGCGGAGCACCGGCTGGAGCGGGTGGTCCAGTACGCCGACCAGGTGCTGCTCCTACCGTCCCCCGGGGCCGCGCCCCTCCTGGGGCCCCCGGCGGAGATCATGGCCGTCTCCCCGGTCCACCCCCCGGTGGTCTCCCTGGGCCGCCTCGCGGGCTGGTCCCCGCTCCCCCTCTCGGTCCGCGACGCCCGCCGCCGCGCCGCTCCGCTCCGGACCCGCCTGGCCGACTCCGTCGCCGCCCTCCCCGAACCC
>NZ_JARAYQ010000444.1:0-4062 GCF_033794505.1 Streptomyces sp. MB09-01
AGCACCCACACGGCCCTGCGCCCCGAGCCCACGCCTGCCCCCGCCCTCCGCCCCGGGGCGGAGGGCGCCGTGCGGCCCCCGACCAGGCCGACCCCCGCAGCGGCGCTGCACAGCATCTGCGCGGCGACCGCCGTCCTGCTGGGCCTCGTCGCGATCGGCACGATGATCCACGAACCGGTGCTGATTCCCCCGCTGGCCGCCAGCGCCGCGCTGGTCCACAGCGCCCCGGCCCTGCCGCTCGCCCAACCGCGCGGAGTGGTCGTCGGCCACCTGGTCGGCTGCGCCGTGGGCTATGCCGTTCTCGCCGTGGCGGGCAGCAGCGCCTGGGCGGCGGCCGTGGCGGCCGGCCTCACGCTCGCCCTGAACATGGCCGCCCGCACCCCGCACTCGCCGGCCGTGGCCACCGCCGTGATCATCTTGCTGCAGACGCCCTCCCCCGGCCGGTTCGTCCCGCTGCTGTTCGGCTCGACGGTCCTGCTCGTCCTGACCGGATACGCAGCTTCCCGCGTCCGCCGCAACGCACCGAGGTACCCCGCCTACTGGTGGTGACCCGCGGGAGCGGGGCCTGCCGTGAGCACACCCCCCCCCGGGTGCCGAACGTCCGGCTCGTTCCGGTCTGCCCGCCGGTCGGTCGTTTGACCTCCCGGTGCGCGGCTCGCTTTGATTTCGCTGGTCAACGTGCAGGTGTTCGTACGGGAGAGCGAGGTGGCGCCGATCATGGTGGCTGGGCGGTCGCTGGGTCGGCAGTTCGGGTGGCTCTGGGCGGCGTACGCGGTCAGCACTCTCGGCACCTGGCTCGCGTTCGATGCGTTCGCCTTGATCGCGATCCTCGTCCTGCACGCCGGGACGACCGAGGTGTCGGTACTGGCGGCCTCGGGGCTGGCCATCGGCGCGGTGGTGGCGCTGCCGCTCGGCCCGTGGGTGGAGTTCCGCCGCAAACGGCCGGTGATGATCGCGATGGACCTGGTCCGGTTCGCAGCGTTGATGAGCGTGCCGGTGGCGTTCGCGCTCGGCCGGCTCTGCTTCGCCCAGCTCTTGATCGTGGCGGTCGTCGTCGGCGCGGCCGACATCGCCTTCACCGCAGCCAGTGGCGCTGCCCTGAAGGCGCTCGTCCGGCCGGAGGACCTGCTCGTCGCGAACGGGCGGTTCGAGTCCACGACCTGGACCGCCACCATGCTCGGCCCGCCGCTCGGCGGGGCCGCGATCGTCCTGATCGGCCCGGTGATGACCGTGGTGGCCAACGCGGTCAGCTACCTCCTCTCGGCGGTGGGGATCCGCGCGATCGGCGGGCGGGAGGTGCGTCCCGCACCCGCCGAAGCGCGGCCACGGCTGCGGGTCGGCGACCTGGCCGCAGGGTGGCGGTTCATCCTGGCCGACTCCGCGCTGCGCCCGCTGTTCGCGAACACGGTCCTGGTCAACGGCCTGATCATGGCGGCCTCGCCGCTGCTCGCCGTCCTCATGGTCCGCGACCTCGGGTTCACGCCATGGCAGTACGGCCTCGCCTTCGCCGTGCCCTGCGTCGGCGGCCTGATCGGCTCGCGGCTCTCCCCCCGGGTCGTCGCACGGTTCGGGCAGCACAGGGTGATGGTCGCTGCCGGGGCGCTGCGGGCGTTCTGGCTGCTCGGGCTGGCCTTCATCGGCCCCGGCACGGCCGGGCTCGTGCTCGTCATGGCCGTGGAGCTCGGGCTGATCACCTGCATGGGCGTGTTCAACCCCGTGTTCGCCACCTACCGCCTCGCCCGGACCCCGGCGGACCGGGTCGCCCGCACCCTGTCCGCGTGGTCGGTCACCAGCAAGGCCACCATCGCCGCACTGACCGCTCTGTGGGGCCTGCTGGCCGGCGTCACCAGCCTCCGCACCGCGATCGTGATCGCCGGTCTCCTCCTCTTGACGACCCCTCTCCTGCTCCCCCGGCACGACCACCCGCCGCAGCACGAGCGGGAGCCGGCCCGCAACCTCACCTGACCCGCCGCAACTCGCCGCCCCGACGTCCGGAGGCGGCTGCGGCCGCTACGAGCCGGTGAAGAAGGCGGTCAGCACCGGTGCAAGGGCGCGGGGGTCGACGTTGTGGTCCTGGCCGGGCAAGGCATGCAGGATGTAGTTGTCCCCGTGGGGGGCGAGTTCCTTCGCCCCGTTGGCCATGTACGTCTCTCCCGCGCTGCCGTGGCCGACGAGGACGGGTACGTCCACGGACCGCCACCGGTCGGTGGGCAGCGGGCGGCCGGACAGGGTGGCGGCCATCAGCTGACCGTCGTAGGTCAGGGTGCGGGCGGTGGCCTCCCACGCGGCCCAGACGGGGGTGTGCCGCATCCCTGCGACGGCTTCGTCCGGCAGGGCCGGCCCGACTGTGAGGAAGTAGGTGAGGGCCTCGGCCGCGTTCCCCGCGCGACGGCCGCCTGCACGCGGTGGACGTAGTCGGCGGGCGGCGGCGGGCGGGTCCCGTCGACCACGAACGGCGGCTCGTACAGGGCCAGGGCCGGGACGGCGCTGCCCCTGGCCACGGCTTCCAGGGCCAGGACGGCTCCGGAGGACATCCCGAAGAGCAACACCGGCCCGCCCGCCCGCTCGATCACCGCGTCCAGGCCGTCGAGCTCGCGCTGCACGTCGTGGGCGGGTGGTCGCCGCTGTCGCCGCGGCCCCTGCGGTCGTAGTTGACGACGCTGAAGTCACTTGCCAGCAGCGGGGCGTGCCGTGCGCGGGGCATGAGGGTGCCGCCGACGAGAACGAGCACCGGGCCGGTGTCGCCGTGCCGCTCGCAGGCGATCACCGGGCCGTCGGAAGACACCACCTTGAACATGTCGAATCCCCCTGCTCTCCCGGCCGTTCGGGCCGCGCCGAACCCTCCGGCCGCCGCACCCGGGCGATGACCGGGCACCGGCCGGCCCAGCGGCCCGGGCGGTCAACGGCCCGCGTCGGTACGGTACGTTGGGCATGCCTCGCGGTGACCTGTACGGACGGACAAGATCACGCCGAGGCCACCTGGTCGAACCGACACACCGCTTCCGGCGCGGGCTCGGACGGTCCACGCAGCCGGGGCCGGCCCCGGACCGCCTTACTCCAGGAGTCACCCGTGGCGCGCTCGCTCGACGGCCTCGTCTTCGTCCCCGTCGCCGACCAGGCACCCGGCCAGGTCGGCCGGCAGACCCGGTTCGAGTACCACGAGCAGGACGACCGGGTCTGGGCCGAGTACGGCGGAGGAGACGTGGTCAGGGGCTACCTCGTGGGCACTCGGGCGGACGACTCCGTCGACTTCCGATACGTCCAGCTCCGCCTCGACGGCACGACCGCCTCCGGGCGCTGCACCTCGCTCGTCACGGAACTCCCCGACGGCCGCCTCCGCCTGGAGGAGACGTGGACGTGGGAGTCCCAGGACGGTCACGGCACCAGCACGGTCGAGCAGCTGCCCGGCTGAGGTCCTGCGGACGCCGAAGGGCGCGGCCCCTGGCGGGGTCGCGCCCTTCGTCCGTGCCCTGTCCGTTCGTGGTCGGCCGCCGGAGTCACACCGCGAGCTCAACGGTGGAGCTGCCCGTGGGGCTCGGCACGGTGGGCTTCTGCCGGTCCGCGCACTGCTCGGGGGTGTCGATTCCGAGGCAGAGCTTCGTACCCTGCGGGACCTTGACGGTGCCGTCGCCCTTCGGCAGCGGCTTGCCGTCGACGCACAGCCCGGGGAGTGCCTTCGGGTCGTTGCAGTAACTCTCCTGAACCACACCGGACTCGGAGTCCTCCGGCTCGGAAGCGTCCTTACCCTCGCCGGAACCCTCCTCCTGGGAACCGTCCTGCTCGGTGCTCGGCTCCTCGTTCCCGCCGGAGCCCTCCTCGCGGGAGCCGCCCTCGTCCTCGTTCCGGTCCTCGCCCTGGTTCCAGTCCTCGTCCTCGCGGTCCTCGTGGTCGTTGCCGCCACGGTCGGCCTGGAAGGTGACCGTGTGCGGGGCCGCCGGGGCGGCGAAAGCGCCTGTGGGCAGCAGAACGGCTCCTGCCGCCAGCGAGGTCGAGGCCGTGAGCATCACGAGACGCAGGGTGCGAGAGGTGCGGGGCATCGAAATCTCCTACGTGGGGGGGGGA
>NZ_JARAYQ010000445.1:0-4034 GCF_033794505.1 Streptomyces sp. MB09-01
CAGGGGGGACCCTGTGGGAGAGTAGGACGCCGCCGAACAATCATTGCGGAAGCCCCGCACCAAACCTTCGGGTTCGGTGCGGGGCTTTTCTGCGTTTACGGCCCGGGGCACCGGTGAGAACTTGGCCCGTGCTTCACCAGTGGGCGGGGTAGCTCGTGAGGCTGCTGGTATCCAGGGTCCAGCGGCCGGCGGTGACGATGTCACCGAAGGCGTAGGGGACTGTCTTGCGGAAGCGGATGCCGTCGGGACCTGCTGAGGAGTCGCTGTGCAGGCTGACGGTCCTCTTGTCCCTCATGAGGACATCGCGGCCTGATATCGGTCCGCGATTGGTCAGCCCGCCGCGGGAGCGTCCGAGGGCGGCAACAACGGTGCGATCACCGCCCTCGCGGCATCAGACAACCCGACTGCCCTCACGACCGGACCAACGGTCCGGTGATCGGAAAAACACTCCCTAGAGACGGCCGGCGGCCTTCAGGGCCAGGTAGGCGTCGGCCAGGGCCGGGGCCAGGGTGTTTGGGGTGGCGTCGACGACGTGGACGCCGTGCCGGGAGAGCTGGTCGGCGGTGCGGCGGCGCTGGGCCTGGGCCTGGGTGCCGGCCGCTGCCTCGTAGACCGCGTCCACGCTGCCGCGGGACTTCGTCATCTCGTCGACGTGCGGGTCGGCGACCGAGGCCAGCAGGACCGTGTGGCGCTGGGTGAGCCGGGGGAGCAGCGGGAGCAGGCCCTCTTCGATCGGGGCCGCGTCCAGGCTCGTCAGAAGGACCACCAGGGACCGGCGCGGGGCGCTGCGGAGGACGGTGGAGACCAGGGTGCGGGCGTCCGTTTCGACCAGTTCGGGTTCGAGGGGGGCCATCGCGTTGACGAAAGACGGGAGGATGTCGGCCGCCGCGCGTCCCTGGACCTGGGCGCGAGGGCGGCGGTCGTGGGCCAGCAGGTCCACGCGGTCGCCGGCGCGGGTGGCCAGCGCGGCGAGGAGCAGGGCTGCGTCCATCGCCGAGTCCAGGCGGGGGGCGTCGCCGACGCGGCCCGCCGAAGTACGGCCGGTGTCCAGGCAGATGAGGATGTGCCGGTCGCGTTCGGGCCGCCAGGTGCGGACGGCCACCTTGTGCTGGCGGGCGGTGGCGCGCCAGTCGATGGAGCGGGTGTCGTCGCCGGGGACGTAGTCGCGGAGGCTGTCGAACTCGGTTCCCTCACCGCGCGTCAGAACGCTGGTACGGCCGTCGAGTTCGCGTAGCCGGGCCAGCCGGGAGGGCAGGTGCTTGCGGCTGGTGAAGGGCGGCAGGACCCGGACCGTCCAGGGGGACACGTGGGCGCCCTGGCGGGCCCACAGGCCCAGGGGCCCGTACGAGCGGATCGTGACGCGGTCCGCGCGGCGGTCGCCGCGGCGGGTGGGGAGCAGACGGGTGGTCAGCCGGCGGCGCTCGCCCGCGGGGACGACCACCTCGTGGCGGGAGGCGTCGCTCTCCGTGCCGGGGAGCCAGCTGCTCGGCGGCCAGGCGTCGCGGACCCGGGCCCGCAGCGTGCGGCCGCTGGGGTTGGTGACGGTGAGGTGGACGTCCGCCGGCTCGCCGAGGCGGACCGAGGTGTCCCCCGAGCGGGCCAGCACGAGGCTGCGGACCGGCGCCGCCAGGGCGTAGTCGACCGCGCAGGCCAGGGCGATCGGGCCGTTGACCGCGAGCATCCCCGCCCAGCTCGGTTCGAGGACGCCGACCGGAATGCTGCCGAGGGCCGCCAGCAGGGCGGCGCGTCCGGTGAGGGCCATCAGCGGGGGACGGGGACGTGGGAGAGGATCGCCGTGATGACGGCGTCGGCGGTGACTCCCTCCATCTCCGCTTCCGGGCGCAGCTGGACGCGGTGGCGCAGCGTCGGGAGGGACAGGGCCTTGACGTCGTCGGGGGTGACGTAGTCGCGGCCGGTGAGCCAGGCCCAGGCGCGGGCGGTGGCCAGCAGGGCGGTCGCGCCGCGGGGGGAGACGCCGAGGGTGAGCGAGGGCGATTCGCGGGTGGCGCGGCAGATGTCGACGACGTAGCCGGCGATCTCGGGGGAGACGGAGACCTTGGCGACGGCCTCGCGGGCGGCTTCGAGCTGGGCCGGGCCGGCGACCGGGCGGATGCCGGCGGCGTGCAGGTCGCGGGGGTTGAAGCCGGCGGCGTGACGGGTCAGGACGCCGATCTCGTCGTCGCGGGAGGGCAGAGGAACCGTCAGCTTGAGCAGGAAGCGGTCCAGTTGGGCTTCCGGGAGGGGGTACGTGCCCTCGTACTCGACCGGGTTCATGGTGGCGGCGACGAGGAAGGGCTCCGGGAGCTTGCGCGGGGTGCCGTCGACCGTGACCTGGCGTTCCTCCATCGCCTCGAGGAGGGAGGACTGGGTCTTCGGAGGCGTGCGGTTGATCTCGTCCGCGAGGAGGAGGTTGGTGAAGACCGGGCCGTTCTGGAAGGAGAACTCGGCGGTGCGGGCGTCGTAGACGAGCGAGCCGGTGACATCGCTCGGCATCAGGTCGGGGGTGAACTGGACGCGCTTGGTGTCGAGTTCGAGGGACGCGGCCAGGGCCCGTACGAGGAGGGTCTTGGCGACGCCGGGGACGCCTTCGAGGAGGACGTGGCCGCGGCACAGGAGCGCGACGACGAGACCGGTGACGGCCGAGTCCTGGCCGACCACGGCCTTGCCGATCTCGGTGCGGAGCGCTTCGAGGGAAGCGCGGGCGCTGTCCGCGGTCGCAGCCGTGGACTCGGTGGCCGGGTACGTCATGACGTACGGACCTCTCTTTCGAGGGCGTCGAGGTGGTCGGCGAGCGCGACGAGTGCCGCGTCGTCGGAGGGGGTGGTGCCGAAGAGGAGGGCGGTGACGTCCCAAGTGCCGTCCGTGAGCCGGGCGGAGACCGCCGGGGTGAGGGCGGCGGGGTCGTGGGCCTGGGCGTGCGGTACGCCGGTGAGGGCGGCGAGGCGTTCGCGGGTGGCGGCGCGCAGCACGGTGGCGGCGCGGTCGCGGGCGCCGGCCTTGCGGTAGAGGAGGGCCCGGCCCTCGGTCGCCTCGGAGGCGCGGATGACGACGGGGAGCTTCTCGGTGACGAGGGGGCCCAGGCGGCGGGCGCGCCAGAGGGCGGCGAGGGCGGCGGCGAGGAAGAGCTGGAGCAGGGCCCAGGACCAGCCGTCCGGGACGAGTTCGAAGAGGCTCTTGTCCTCGGATGCGCCGGTGTCCGGGTCGGAGTCCGCGAGCGACGGCATGTACCAGACGAGTTCCGGGCGGGAGCCGAGGAGTTGGAGGGCCAGGGAAGCGTTGCCCTCCTCGGCGAGGCTCTCGTTGAGGAGGACCGTCTCGGACCCGAGGAGGACGGTGTCGCCGCGGGTTCCCGCCGGGAGGGTGAGCAGGGTGGGGTGACCGCCGCTGGGGTAGCAGGCGGTGGCTCCCGGAAGGGTGGTGGTGTAGCGCAGGCCACCGCCGGTTGCCGCGCGGCCGGCCGAGGCTGCGGCGGGCAGGGCGCAGGCGGGGTCGAGTTCGTCGGGGGCGGCGTCTCCGGCGGTGCGGACGCCGGGGGAGAGGTCGGGGAGGCTGGGGCTGCCGGGGGCGAGCAGGACGGTGCGACCGCCGGAGAGGTCGATGGCCGAGCGGATGGTGCGGCGCTGGGCGGTGCCGAGCCGGTCGGGGTCGGTGACCAGGAGCGTGGTGCCGGGGCCGGCCGCGTCGGCGGCCTCGGCGGCGGTGGTGACGACGCGGGTGGTGACGCCGCGGGCCTTGAGCAGCTCGGCCACGGCGCGGCTGCCGAAGGGGTCGGCGGAGCGAGGGTCCAGGTAGCCGTGGCGGGTGCCGGAGTTGAGGGCGGCCAGGATGGTGACGCCGGCGGCCAGGACGGCGGCGGTGGCGAGGATGAGGCGGGCTTTGCGGGTGCCCTTTGCCTTGCCGTCTGCCTTGCTGTTTGCGCTGCCGCTGCCGCTGCCGCTGCCGTTGCCGCTGTTCCTGTTGCTGCTGCCGCCGTTGCCGCCGTTGCCGCCGTTGCCGCTCGTGCCGCCGGGGGCCCGGGCTGAGGTGGGGCCGGG
>NZ_JARAYQ010000446.1:0-3960 GCF_033794505.1 Streptomyces sp. MB09-01
CTGCACGAGGGGGGCGGGGCGGCGATGCGTGTTCTGTTTGTCCACGGCACGGGGGTACGGCGCGAACGGCACGACCGGCTCTTCGGCCTGGTCCGGGACCGGCTGACGGCGAGATTCCCCGACGCGGCCGTCGAATCCTGCTACTGGGGCGACCGGTTCGGCGCGACCCTCGGCGCGGACGGCCGGTCCGTGCCCGGCCTGCGGCGGCCGCGGCCGGACGCCGAGCCCGACCCCGTGGACGCGGAGACGGCCGAGTGGGCGCTCCTGCTCGCCGACCCGCTCTGCGAGCTGCGCGTCCTGGCCGAGGCCGGCTGGGAGGGCCCCGACGGCGGGGACGCGGAGGACGACGGCTTCGCGATGCCCGGCGTCCGGTCCGCCGGGGCCCGGGTGCTCGGGCTGCTGGCCGCGTTACCGCCCGCGCCGCCCCGGGCCGGGGACGAACTCGGCGCACTGCTGCACGGCACCGGGCTCGCCGCGGGCTTCGCCGCCGCCCTGGAATCCACCGCCCGCTCCGCCGAGGCCGCCCGGGCCGGGGAACGCGCCACCGGCGAGCCGCAGGCCCGGGAACTGGCCACCGCCCTCGCCCGGGCCGTGACGGCCGCCGCGCTGGCCCGCGCCGGAGCCGAGGCCGACTGCACCGGCGCCGAACGCGACCGCCTCGTCGAGCTGCTCACCACCCGCCTCGGCGGCGACGCCCGGGTGCCCGGCGCCCGCGCCGCCGCCGTCCTGGGCCGGCTCGCCCTGCGCGTCACCACCCAGCCCCTGCTCAACGCCTGGCGCGGCTCCCTCACCGTCGGTGCCACCCCCGCGCTCGGCGACATCCTGCGCTACCAGGCCCGCGGCCACGAGCTGCGCACGTTCCTGCACGCCCGGATCGCCGCCGACCCGGGGCCGACCGTACTCATCGGCCACAGCCTCGGCGGGATCGCCCTGGTGGACCTCCTCGCCCTCGCCGCCGCCCGCGGCGAGGCCGTCCCCGGGGCGGAACTGCTCGTCACCGTCGGCTCCCAGGCGCCCTTCCTCCACGAGCTCGGCGCGCTGACCGCACTCGAACCCGGCGCGAAGCTCCCGTACGGCTTTCCGCGCTGGCTCAACGTCTACGACCGCCAGGACGTGCTCTCCTACCTCGCCGGGCCCGTCTTCCCCGGCGACCCGCGCGTCACCGACCACGAGGTCGCCAGTCGCCAGCCCTTCCCGGCCTGCCACAGCGCCTACTGGAAACAGGACTCCCTCTACGAGCGGATCGAACAGGCGGTGGCCGAGGCGGAGATCGGGTGATCCCCGCCGACTTCCTGCCCCCGGCCCTCGGGCCGCGGCGCACCTTCGCGCTCGTCGCCGGGGTCGAGCGCTACGACATCAGCCACCATTGGAACCTGCGCGGTCCGGCCCGCGACGCCCTGCGCTTCGCCCGCTGGCTGACCGGCCCCGCCGAGGTGCCGCCCGGCAACGTCCGGCTGCTGCTGTCCCCGCTCGACGCGCCGGACGCCCTCGACTGGCCGGACACCCCGGCCATGGCCGCCCTGCGGACGGCGCACCGCCCGGCGACCGAGGAGAACGTCAAAGCCGTGCTCCTCGACGAACTCCCGCAGTGCGACGGCGACCTGCTGTGGATCTTCTGGGCCGGACACGGCTACCTCGGGCCTCGCCAAGAGCTGATGCTGCCCTGCGCCGACGCCCGCCGCGGCCAGATCAGACACCTCAACCTCGACTCGGCGCTGCGCTGGTGGCGGACCGACCTGGTCAAACCCCGCCGCTTCCCGCTCCAGGCCGCGCTCGTGGACTCCTGCCGCGTCGACGCGCCCCGCGACGCCCGGTGGAACTTCGGCACCACCGACTACGGCGGCGGCAGTTCGGTGCCGGGCCGCCGGCAGTTCCGGCTCTACGCCTCCCGGGAGGGCGAGGCCGCGCAGAACGACGCGGAGCGCGGCGCCGGCCGGTTCACCGAGGCACTGCTCGGCGAACTCGGGCAGCGCTCCGTGCGCGAGAGCGTCAGCGGGCTGCCCGGCGCCGCCCTCAGCATCCACCGCGCCTTCCAGGAACTGCGCGAACGCGGCGAGGGCTGGCAGCTGCCGCAGTTCCTCGTGGACCGGGACTGGGACGCCTGCTCCTTCCTCGACGACGACCTGCCCGGGCCCCGGCTTCCCCGGGCCGTCCGGCTCGACCAGCCCGCCTGGGACGGGCTCGGCGAACTCTTCGAGGGCCGCGAGCTGCCGCGCTGCGCCCACGAGGCCTACGCGTGGGCGTTCAAGGCGGCCGGCTGCACCACCCCCGTGCGCGGCGGCCTGCCCGGGGACAGCCTCCTGGAGGTGGTCCAGGACCTGGACGAGCGCCAGGGCGGGCACGGCGGGATGCCGCTGGCCGTGCCCTTCGTACGGTTCCTCGCGGACCGGGCCGCCGCGGCGGGCGACGCGGACTGGGCGGCCCGGCTGCGGGACTGGGTGCACGCCACCCGCGAGCGCCTCGGCCTGCCCGCCGTGCCCCCGCCCCCGCCTGCGCCGCGCAGGGCGGTCGTGCACGTCCGGCTGGAGGCGCCGCCGGACGGCGGGCCCGGGCACCTGGCCCGGATGTGGCTGCACGGCGAACGGGCCGAGCACATATGGGAGTCGGAGGGCGCGCCGGTCCGGCTGGACGTCGTACGGGAGGAGCTCGTACGCCAACTGGCCCTCATCGGAGGGGCCCCGGCCGACGGCGGGGCGGCCGGGCGGCGGACCTACGGCGCGGTGGACCGCATCGAGTTCCACGTGCCGTACGAGCTGCTGGACGCCGACTTCGACCAGTGGCCGGTGCCCCGCGGCCCGGCCGGCCGCCCCCGAGCCCTCGGCGTGCTGCACCAGGTGGTGGTGCGCTGCCCGCAGGAGCGGACGGACACCCGGGCCGAATGGCACACCTCCTGGCGCTGGCTGTGCGCCCAGGGCGGCCGGCACCGCGACGCCGTCCGGGTGGTGGAGGACCCCGGGGTCACGGACGCCCTCGGGATGGAACTGGCCGAAGGGCCGGCGCCCGCCTGCGTCCTGGCGCACACCACGGCCGCGCCGCACGCCGGACTGCTGGAAGCCGTACTCGAAGGCGGCGTGCCGGTGGCGGTGTGGCGGCGCGGGGGCGGCGTGCCCGTGCCCGCGCTCCTCGACCTGCTGGCGCCGGCCGGGCCGGACGGCCGGCCCGACCCCGGCGCGCTCGACGTACTGGCCCTGCCCGCGCGCGTGCGCGAGGTGCGCCGGGCGGCCGCGAGTGCCGCATCGGCCGCCGCGAGCGCCGCATCGGCCGCCGCGAGCGCCGCCGCGAGCGCCCCGGACGCTCCCGCGGGAGCCGTCCGCGCCGCCCGCCAACTTCCCTCGGGGGGAGACCAGTTGGTGCTCCTGTGGGACGATCCCGACGAGATGCCGGGCCTCCGGTCCCTGGCCTGAACCCCCGACCACTGACGGACCGCGACACCGACGATGGAGGACGAGGCAGTGGTGAAGGACTGGTGGCTGTACCACGGGAGCGGCCCGGGCGGGGACCGGCGCACCCGCCTGGAGGCCGGATCCCCGCCGCCCTGGCGGGACTTCACCGGCACCCCCGACCCGGACTACGTGCCACCCGGGTGCGAGGGACCGGCCTGGGAGCGCACCTGGCGGCGCGGTGTGGGCTACGTACCCGACGACCCGGAGAAGGACGTGGTCAACACGGCCCTGTACCTGCGCCGGCCGCTGCTCATCACCGGGAAGCCGGGCGTCGGCAAGTCCACGCTCGCCTACAGCATCGCCGCCGACCTGGGCCTGGGGCCCGTACTGCACTGGCCGATCACCAGCCGGACCGTACTGCGGGACGGCCTGTACCTGTACGACGCCATCGGGCGCCTCCAGGAGGCCGGCCTGGAGCAGCTGCGCCCGCCGGGCGCGCGGCCCGCGACCGCCGCCGACGTACCGCCGCCACCGGACCCGGCCCTCGCCCCCGCCGGCGGGCCCGCCGGCGGGGGCG
>NZ_JARAYQ010000447.1:0-3959 GCF_033794505.1 Streptomyces sp. MB09-01
GTGCGGGAGGGCGCCGATGGCCCGCAGTCCTAGGCGGAGCCGTCATCGGCGCCCTCCCGCACCGCCGCCTCGACCTCCGCCACCCGCCGCGCCTCCTCGGCCGCGAAGCGCTCGCGGTCCAGGACCTCGGCGATCTCCTCGTCCTGGCTCATCAGGAGGTCCAGGTTGGAGTCGCCCATCTCGAAGACGCCCATGTCCAGGTAGGCGCGCTGGAGCCGCTCGCCCCACAGCCCGATGTCCTTCACGCACGGCACGATCCGGCTGAACAGCAGCTTCCGGAAGAGGTGCAGGAACTCCGACTGCTCGGTGAACGCCTCCGCCTCCTTGCGCGGGACACCGAAGTTCTCCAGCACCTCCACCCCGCGCAGCCGGTCCCGCATCAGGTAGCAGCCCTCGATGACGAACTCCTCGCGCTCGCGCAGTTCGGCGTCCGTGAGCTGCCGGTAGTAGTCGCGCAGCGCCATGCGCCCGAAGGCCACGTGCCGGGCCTCGTCCTGCATCACGTACGCCAGGATCTGCTTCGGCAGCGGCTTGTCCGTCGTGTCGCGGATCATGCCGAAGGCGGCGAGCGCCAGCCCCTCGATGAGCACCTGCATGCCCAGGTACGGCATGTCCCAGCGGGAGTCGCGCAGGGTGTCGCCCAACAGCCCCTGGAGGCTGTCGTTGATCGGGTACAGCATCCCGACCTTCTCGTGCAGGAAGCGCCCGAAGATCTCGGCGTGCCGGGCCTCGTCCATGGTCTGCGTGGCGGAGTAGAACTTCGCGTCGAGGTCCGGCACCGACTCCACGATGCGGGCCGCGCACACCATCGCGCCCTGCTCGCCGTGCAGGAACTGGCTGAAGTTCCAGGCGGCGTAGTGCCGGCGCAGTTCGCCCTTGTCCTTCTCGGTGAGCCGGGCCCAGTGCCGCGTGCCGTAGAGCGTCAGCGCCTCGTCGGGGGTGCCGAGCGGATCGTACGGGTCCACATCGATGTCCCAGTCGATGCGCTTGGCGCCGTCCCACTGCTTGTCCTTGCCCTTCTGGTAGAGCGCGAGGAGCCGCTCGCGGCCGTCGTCGTACTCCCAGTTGAAGCGGGCGGAACCGGAGGCGGGTACCTGCCAGACGGCTTCGCCCGGGTCCTCGGTGTAGAGCTCGTGCGTCGACACTGACGCCCCCTCGTCTCACGTACTGCCGTGCGGGAACGGACAGTTGGCAGGGTCACACGTTGGTAGACACGGGGTCAACAAGTCCTGCGCGGGGGATTGACGACCTTGCTGACAGGCAGTCTCATAAGAAGCGACCGCCGGTAACTCGACCACGAGGTGTCCGAAACCATGACGACCGTGACCGAACGAGCCGCGCTCAGGGACGCCCTCGGCCTGCTGAAGGACCGGGAGCAGATCGCCGAGCGACTGCTCGAATCCTCGGCCAAGCACTCCTTCGACCCAGACAAGGAACTCGACTGGGACGCCCCCATGGTCGAGGGCAAGTACTACTGGCCGCCCGAACTGCTCTCCCTCTACGACACCCCGCTGTGGAAGAAGATGGGGGAGGAGCAGCGCATCGACCTCTCCCGGCACGAGGCGGCGGCGCTCGGCTCGCTCGGCATCTGGTTCGAGATCATCCTGATGCAGCTGATGGTCCGGCACATCTACGACAAGGCCCTGACCAGCAACCACGTGCGCTACGCCCTCACCGAGATCGCCGACGAGTGCCGCCACTCGATGATGTTCGCCCGCATGATCAAGCAGAGCGGCAGCCCCGAGTACCCGGTCTCCCGCCTCAACCACAACCTCGCCCGGATCCTGAAGACCGTCTCCACCACCCCCGGCTCCTTCGCCTGCACCCTCCTCGGCGAGGAGATCCTCGACTGGATGCAGCGCCTGACCTTCCCCGACGAGCGCGTCCAGCCGCTGGTCCGCGGGGTCACCCGGATCCACGTCATCGAGGAGGCCCGGCACGTCCGTTACGCCCGCGAGGAACTGCGCCGCCAGATGCTGACGGCCCCGCGCTGGGAGCAGGAGCTCACCCGCATCAGCTGCGGCGAGGCCGCCCGCGTGTTCTCCCTCGCCTTCGTGAACCCGGCCGTCTACGACCACGTCGGCCTGGACCGCCGCGAGGCCGTCGCCCAGGTCAGGGCGAGCGGCCACCGCCGCGAGGTCATGCAGACCGGCGCGAAGCGGCTCACCGACTTCCTCGACGACATCGGCGTCCTGCGCGGGGTCGGCCGGAAGCTGTGGAAGAGCTCCGGACTCCTGGCCTAGATCCTGCCGTGCGCCCCGGGGCAGCGGAGATCGCCCGGGCAGGGCCCGGGCGGCCACCGTCGGGCTACCCTGCGGTCATGACCGTACGCGCCTACCGCAGGCTCAGCGTCGAGGAGCGGCGAGCCCAACTCCTCGACGCGGCCCTCTCGCTGTTCGCGCACCGGGCGCCGGAGGAGGTCTCGCTCGACGACGTCGCCGAGGCCGCCGGGGTCTCGCGCCCGCTCGTCTACCGCTACTTCCCGGGCGGCAAGCAGCAACTCTACGAGGCCGCCCTCCGCTCGGCGGCGGACGTCCTCGAACTCTGCTTCGCCGAACCCCAGCAGGGCCCCCTGACCCAGCGCCTGGCCCGGGCCCTGGACCGCTACCTCGCCTTCGTCGACGAACACGACGCCGGCTTCGCCGCCCTCCTCCAGGGCGGCAGCGTCGTGGAGACCTCCCGCACCACGGCCACGGTGGACGGCATCCGCCGGGCGGCGGCGGACCAGATCCTCGTCCACCTGGGCGTCCCGTCCCCCGGCCCCCGGCTCCGCATGATGGTTCGTACGTGGATCACGGCGGTCGAGGCGGCCTCCCTGATATGGATCGACGAGGGCAAGCAGCCGGAGGTGGACCGGCTCCGGGACTGGCTGCTGGACCAGTTCATCGCCCTGCTGACGGCCACCGCGGCCACCGACCCGGAAACCGCGGCGGCCGCGCGCGCCGCGCTCGCGCTGGAATCGGCGGACGGCCCGGTCGGGGTCCTGGCCCGCCGCGTGATCCCGGTGGTCTCCGAGGCCGCCCACCTGCTGTGACACTGGTGGGGTGAGAAGCCAACCGACCCCCTTCGAGGGCGGCCCGATGGACGGCCGGGTCCTCCCGATCCTCCTCGGCCCGACCGGCCACCCCCCGAAGTGGTACGAGATCCCCGTCCCCACGCCGGACGGCCCGCCGACGGTCCTGCTGTACGAACGCGTCCCGTCGGGCTACTCGAAGCGCCTGGGCCTCCAGAAGGGCTGGAAGTACGAATTCCGCCCGACGGGCCAGAAACCGAAGCCCCGCTGGCCCTGGTCGAAGACCCCCCGAACCTGACGCCGGCACACCCCGGCCGCCTCGCCGGCCGGAAGGCGGCAGCCACGGAGGGGCGAGGACGGGTGCGTGCCGGGGCGCTCCCCGCAGGGCGGCTGGCCCAGCCGGCCGGAAGGCAGTCACGCAGTCGGCGACGCCCGACTCCGCCTCCGCTGGGGACGGGTGCGTGCCGGGGCCCTCCCCGCAGGGCGGCTGGCCTAGTCGGCGGGAAGGCGGCAGTCACGCAGTCGGCAATGCCCGACACCGCCTCCGCCGGGGACGGGTGCGTGCCGGGGCGCTCCCCGCAGGGCGGCTGGCCCAGCCGGCCGGAAGGCAGTCACGCAGTCGGCGACGCCCGACTCCGCCTCCGCTGGGGACGGGTGCGTGCCGGGGCCCTCCCCGCAGGGCGGCTGGCCTAGTCGGCGGGAAGGCGGCAGTCACGCAGTCGGCAATGCCCGACACCGCCTCCGCCGGGGACGGGTGCGTGCCGGGGCGCTCCCCGCAGGGCGGCTGGCCCAGCCGGCCGGAAGGCGGCAGTCACGCAGTCGGCGACGCCGGACAGCGCCTTCGCCGGGGACGGGTGCGTGCCGGGGCGCTCCCCGCAGGGCGTCGAACGCCATGTGCCCCGGCCCTCCGACCCCCCGCCACGTTCGGCGCCCGAGGAGACGCCCC
>NZ_JARAYQ010000448.1:0-3953 GCF_033794505.1 Streptomyces sp. MB09-01
GACTTCCTCCACACCTACAACCACCACCGCTGCCACACCGCACTGGACGGCAAGCCACCGATCAGCCGTGTGAACAACCCTGCGGGTCAATACACCTAGTCCGCACCGATCGAAACCTCCCGGACCCTGACGTGGAGGGGACCAGGACTGCGATGATCAAGGACGCGCGCACGCCGACGGCGGCGCTCAGACCGAGGACTGCAGGGGGCGGACATGATCACCGATCCGGAGCTCGACGCGGAGTGGGACACGGGGGGGCCGGCGGAGGCGGCGGAACCGCTCGCGGCGGGCGAGCGGGCGGCGGGTACCTCGCGGCCGTGGCTGTGGGCGCTGGGCGGTGTGGTGGTGGCGTCGGCGGTGTGGGCCGGGGGGCTGTACTTCTTCGGGGACCGGCTGGCCGAGCCGACCCTCTCGTACCGGGCGACGGAGAACCTGTGTGAGGACTTCAAGGCTCGGACACTGGGCGGACTGGCCGGAGACCTGCACAAGAAGAGACCGATGAACCAGGAGAGCAACCACCCCGCCGTGTACGGGGCGGCGTGCGTGCTGAACAACGTCGACGGCATGCCGGACTTCATCGTGAGTGCGCAGGTCGACCTGCACAAGAAGGTCGACCCGTCGACGGAGTTCGAGGTGCCGCCGCTCGGGGAGATGGCCAACACCGGCGACGTGCGCAGGGAAGCGGTGCCGGACCTCGGCGAGGATGCCGTCATGATCATGTCCGGCTCCGGTCAGCTGCAGAAGCTCAAGGTGCTGGACGGCGGTGCGGTGTTCACCGTCGAAGTGTGGGCCAGCACCTACGCGGAGAAGAACGACCGGCCCGCCACTGACGCCACCGCGGTCCAGGCGGCGATGATCGAGGACATGCGCGCGCTGATATCGGCGCTCGAGAAGTAGTGGGGGACGGGATGATCACAGAGCCCGAGTTAGACGGGGAATGGGAGTCGGGGCGGCCGGCCAAGGTCGCGCAGGACACCGTGGTGCGCGAGGCGCGGGGGCCGCGGCGGCCGTGGTGGGGGGTGCTGGTGGCCGTGGTGGCCACCTCCGCGCTGTGGGCGGGCGGGCTGTACGCCTACGGGGACCGGCTGAAGGAGCCGGAGATCCGCTACCGGGTCACGGAGAACCTGTGCGACCAGTTCAAGGCGCCGGCCCTGGCCGGGGGGCTGGGCGGGTTCACGGACTCCGCCCCGCAGAAGGGCGGCCGGCATCCGGCCATGGACTGGGCGTCCTGCAGCCACGACGGTGACCGTTCGGCCCCCGTCGGGGCGTTCTTCGTGGCCGCGGTGGTCGAGCTGCACAAGAAGACGGATCCGGCGCCCGAGTTCGAGCTCGGCTCCCGGTACGACCGGAGCGGCCCCGGCGGTCCCGACCAGTGGGAGTCGGTCCCCGGGCTGGGGCAGCAGGCTCTCCTCAGCACCCCCGGGGGCGCCGAGGGTGTCCAGCTGAGGGTCCGTGACGGTGGCGCGGTCTTCATCATCGAGGTGATGTTCTTCGACCGGATCGAGGACGGTCCGGATCCGCAGGCGAGGCTCTCGGCACGGCCCGACCGGGAGACGCTGGCAGCGGCGGCGATCGAGGACGCGCGGGCGCTGATGGCCGCGCTGAGGAAGTGAACGCGCAGGGCCCCCGCGGCCGGAGACGGCTGCGGGGGCCCTGACGGTCGTACGAGCGCCTACTCGGCGGCGAGGACGTCCTCGGCGGCGAGGGCGGCCTCGCCGTCGAGGGTGACCGCGACGGCCTGGATCACCGAGGCGATCTTGAAGGCCTCCTGGATCGTCTCGCGGTCGACACCGGCCTTGCGCAGGACCTGCTCGTGCGAGTCCAGGCACTGGCCGCAGCCGTTGATCGCGGAGACCGCGAGCGACCACAGCTCGAAGTCGACCTTCTCCACGCCCGGGTTGCCGATGACGTTCATCCGCAGGCCCGCGCGCAGGGTGCCGTACTCGGGGTCGGAGAGCAGGTGTCGCGTGCGGTAGAAGACGTTGTTCATCGCCATGACCGCGGCGGCGGACTTGGCGGCGGTGTAGGCCTCCGGCGAGAGGTTCGCCTTCGCCTCGGGCTCCAGCTCACGCAGGACGCGCGGGGAGCGGGCGGCGATCGCGCAGGACAGGACGGTGCCCCACAGCTGCTGCTGCGGGAGGTCGCTGTTGCCGATGACCGAACCGAGGTTCAGCTTCAGGTCCTTGGCGAAGTCCGGTACGGCAGACTTCAGGGAGTCCAGGGACATCCGTCACTCACCGGCCAGCAGCGCGCCGGCGTCGATGGTGGCCTCGCCCTTGTTCCAGTTGCAGGGGCACAGCTCGTCGGTCTGCAGGGCGTCGAGGACCCGCAGGACCTCCTTGGGGTTACGGCCCACGGAACCGGCGGTCACCATCGAGAACTGGATCTCGTTGTTCGGGTCCACGATGAAGACGGCGCGCATCGGGAGGCCGTCCTCGCCGAGGATGCCCAGCTCGGCCGACAGCTCGCGCTTGATGTCGGACATCATCGGGAAGGGCAGGTCACGCAGGTCGGCGTGGTCCTTGCGCCAGGCGTGGTGGACGTACTCGGAGTCCAGGGAGAAGCCGAGGATCTGCGCGTCGCGGTCGGCGAACTCGTCGTTCAGCTTGCCGAAGGCGGCGATCTCGGTCGGGCACACGAAGGTGAAGTCGAGCGGCCAGGCGAAGACGACCTTCCACTTGCCCTCGTAGGTCTTGTGGTCGATCTGCGCGAACTCAGCTCCGGCCTCGAGCGAGACACAGGCGGTCAGGTCGAAGGCGGGGAACTTGTCACCAACAGTGAGCACGCGCACTCCTTGAGAAGAGGGAAATAGCCCCTTTTGGGGGTTTTCCGATGGGGTTGGACGTATCTCACATGCTGACACACCTGCATTGATTGCGGAAATAGCTAGTCTTGTGACGGGTGATCGGAGGTGCCTATCAGTGGCCGTGGGTAACAGGGGGGCGAAGCAGCCGACCCTCGCACAGTTGCGCGCCTTCGCGGCCGTCGCCGAGCACCTGCACTTCCGGGACGCCGCGGCGGCCATCGGGATGAGCCAGCCGGCGCTCTCCGGAGCCGTCTCCGCGCTGGAGGAGGCCCTCGGCGTGCAGTTGCTGGAGCGCACCACCCGCAAGGTGCTGCTCTCCCCGGCGGGCGAGCGGATCGCGGCCCGGGCGCAGGTGGTGCTCGACGCGATGGGCGGGCTGCTGGAGGAGGCCGAGGCGGTACGGGCCCCCTTCACCGGGATCCTGCGGTTCGGGGTCATCCCCACGGTGGCCCCGTACCTGCTGCCGACCGTGCTGGGGCTCTTCCACCGGCGCTACCCCCGGATGGACCTCCAGGTGCACGAGGAGCAGACCGCCACCCTGCTGGAGGGGCTGGCCACCGGACGCCTGGACCTGCTCCTGCTGGCGGTGCCGCTGGGGGTCCCCGGGGTCACCGAACTGCCCGTTTTCGACGAGGACTTCGTCCTGCTCGCGCCCAGGGAGCACGCGCTGGCCGGGCGCCGGGACATCCCGCTGGAGGAACTGCGGGGACTGCAGCTGCTGTTGCTGGACGAAGGGCACTGCCTGCGGGACCAGGCCCTCGACATCTGCCGGGAGGCGGGGCGCACCACCGGGGCGGACGTGACGACGACCGCCGCGGGGCTCTCCACCCTCGTCCAGCTGGTCGCCGGTGGGCTGGGAGTGACGCTGCTGCCGCGCACCGCGCTGCGCCTGGAGACCGCCCGCAACGAGTCCCTGTCCACCGGGTACTTCGCCGAGCCCGCGCCCTCGCGGCGGATCGCCCTGGCCATGCGCACCGGGACCGCCCGCCAGGAGGAGTTCCGGACGATCGCCGCCGCGCTGCGCGAAGCCGTACGCCCGCTCCCGGTGTGGCCCACCGACTAGGGGGAGTCGCAGGCGTCACCGGGAACGGGCTCACGGAGTCAGGGCGTACAGGTCCGGGGGCGTACGGGGTCAGGGGCGTACGGG
>NZ_JARAYQ010000449.1:0-3941 GCF_033794505.1 Streptomyces sp. MB09-01
GTGCCGGGGCCGGGTGTGTGCCGGGGCGCTCCCCGCAGGGCGTCGAACGCAAGGTGCCCCGGCACACACCCGGCCGGGTTGGGCGTCCAGTGGGTGCCGGGTGCGGTTGCCGTGCTGGGGGAGTGCTCCGGTACATGCCCGGCCGGGTTGCGCGTCCAGGGGGTGCTGGGAGGGGTGGTGTGCCGGTTACGCGTCCACCGGGTTCCGGGTGCGGGTGCCGCCCGCGTTGCCGGTGTTGGTGGTGCCCGTCGGCTCGAACAGCAGGATCGTCGCCTCCTCGTCCGCGGCCGGGCAGTGCTCCACGCCGCGCGGGACCACGTAGATCTCGCCGGGGCCCAGCACCACCTCCCCGTCGCGCAGGCGGATCGTCAGGGTGCCGCTGACCACGAGGAAGAGCTCGTCGGTGTCCTCGTGGCTGTGCCACACGAACTCGCCCTGGAGTTTGGCGGCCTTGACCTCGTAGTCGTTGATGCGGGCGATGCGGTGCGGGGCCCACTGCTCGGTGAAACCGGCCAGCTTCTCGGCGATGTTGACCTTGTGTGTCGTCATGCGGGCAGCCTGCCGGAGCGAATGAGGGCGGTCTTGTACGTTCCTGGCATGCCCGCGATACGTCCGCGCAGCACCGTCTCCGCCTGGCAGCCGCCGGTCCCGGGGATCGCCGAGGTCTTCCACGCCCGGTTCACCGACCACGCCTATCCGGCGCACGTGCACGACACCTGGACGCTGATGATCCTGGACGGCGGGCGGGTCGACTTCGCGCTGGACCGCGAGCGGCACGGCGCCGGGGTCCGGGACTCCGTGATCCTGCTGCCGCCCGGGGTGGTCCATGACGGGCGGACCGTCACCGAGGCCGGCTTCCGCAAGCGCAACCTCTACCTCGACGTCTCCGTCCTGCCCGAAAGCCTCACCGGCGCCGCCGTCGGCGCCCCCCTGCTGCTCGACCCGGCCCTGCGGGAGCGCGTGCACGGGCTGCACCGGGCGCTCGGCGCGCGGGAGCTGCCCGCCGGGGCGGTCGAGCGGCTGGAGGCCGAGTCGCGGCTGGCCTTCGTACGGGAACGGCTGCACCGGTGGCTCGCGGGGCGCGCGCCGGCGGCGTACGGGGCGCCGGACGCGGGGCTCGCCGTACGGCTGCGCGAGCTGCTCGACGCCCGCGTGACCGAGGGGCTCGGCCTGGAGGAGGCCTCGGCGGAGCTGGGCCACGTCCACCCCACCCACCTGATCCGGAGCTTCCGGACCGCCTACGGGCTGCCGCCACACGCCTACCTCACCGGGCGGCGGGTGGCGCTGGCACGGCGGCTGCTGCTGGCGGGGATGCGGCCGGCCGAGGCGGCGACGGCCGCGGGCTTCTACGACCAGGCGCACCTGACACGGCACTTCGGGCGGCACGTGGGGATCAGCCCGGCGCGGTTCGCCCGATCCGGGCGGGCGTGAAGGGGAGTTGGAGGGCTCGTTGCCATCGTGTTGCACGGCCCGCCGAACCAGGAGGAAGGCCTACAGGCGCCTTCGTACGCTCGCCACCGCCGCGGCAGCCGCCGCCGTGCTCTCCGGCACGCTCGTGCCGCCCGCCGTTGCGCCCCCGAAGGAGAACCGGTCCTGCTCGCCGTACCTCTCCGTCGCGGGCCATTCCGACGCGCTCGACAACACCACGCTCGACGGGGGCCTCGTCGGAGGCATTTCGGGCCTCGCCGTCGACAAGGACGGCACGGTCGCCGGCGTCTCCGACCGGTCGGTGCTCTACTCCTTGAAGGTGGGGCGCGGGGACGCCCCCGGCCGCCCGGCCCACCGCGCGGCTCCCGCTCACGGACGGGGCGGGGAAGGCCGTCGACGCGGAGGGCGTCGTCGTCGACCGGGACGGGTCCTACCTGGTGACCGACGAGTTCGGCCCCGCGATCCGCCGGTACGGCCGGGACGGGAAGGTGCTGGGCGCGCTGCCGGTCCCGGACGCCTGCCGGCTCGCGCCGCAGGGGCGGGCCACCGCGAACCAGACCTTCGAGTCGCTGACGCTGCTGCCCGGCGGGAACACGCTGGTGGCGGGCGTCGAGGGGCCGCTGGCCGGCGACGGCGAGGACGCGCAGGGGCGCAGCCTCCAGCGGATCCAGACCTGGGAGCGGGGCCGGAACGGCGAGTTCCGGCTGGGGCGCCAGTACGCCCACCCGGTCGACGTGGGGCACGGCCTCGTCGAGCTCGCGCCGACCCGCGAGGGCCGGCTGATCGTCCTGGAGCGGGGCTTCACCCAGCAGTTCAAGATCACCGCACGGCTGTACCTCGCCGACCCGCTGGGCGCGACGGACACCTCGGAGGTGGACGGGCTGGCCGAGGGGCCGCGGCTGCGGGTCGCCCGCAAGACCGCGCTCGGGGACTTCGACGACTGCCCGACCCTCGGCGCGCTCTCGAAGCTCCCGCAGAACCACCCGCTGGTGGACAACGTCGAGGGCATGGTGGTGACGGACACCGGCGGCCCCGGGCGGGTACGGCTGCTGCTGGTCAGCGACGACAACGAGCTCGCAGCAGGTGACGCGGCTGTACCGGATGGACGTCCGGCTGCCGGCGCGCCGCAGCCGCTACTTCCCGCCGACGACGCCGCGGGCGACCCCCAGGGCCACCAGGTCCTGGGGGCGGATGCGGAGCTGGTCCGCGGTGGCCGGGGCGGCCGACGGGGGGCGCTTGAGGATGGCCGCCGCCAGTTCCGGGGCGATGACGGAGAAGTAGCTGTCCGGGGTGACCCAGGTGTTGCCCGGCGCGGCCAGGGCGAGGGCGCCGCCCGAGCCGCCCTCGCCGATCAGCAGGGTGGTGACGGGGACGGAGGCGCCGGCCAGCGCCGCGAAGGTGTCCGCGATGGCCGCGCCCGCGCCCGCGTGCTCGGCGGCGGCGTCGTTGGCCGCGCCCGGGGTGTCCACCAGGGTGAGCACGGGGATGCCGAGCCGGTCCGCGAGGCGGATGACGCGGGCGGCCGTGCGGTAGCCCGCGGGGCGGGTGGCGGTGCCGCACTGGGCGGCGTAGGCCACGGCCCGGCCCTCCCGCAGCCCGAAACCGCACAGCATGCCGGGGTCGGTGCCGCCCGCCCGGTCCCCGGAGAGGGGCAGGCGGAGTTCGAAGTACGCGTCCAGGTACGCCCCGGCGCGCGGGCGGTCCGGGTGACGGGCCTGGCGGACGGCGTCCCAGCCGCTGGCCGGCGGCGCGGCGTCGGCCAGCGCGGCCGGGGGCTCGACGGGCCCGGCGGGGCGGGGCGCGGCCAGCACGCGCAGCCAGTCGGCGAGGGTGCCGGGCAGTTCGGCGGCGGGGACCACGGCGTCCACGTGACCGGCGGCGTACTGCCCCTCGGCGGAGTAGGCCGCCGGGTCCGCGTCCGCCGGGCGCACCCGGGAGCCGGCGAAGCCTACCTGGGCACCGGGCAGTGCGAGGACGACGTCGGCCCCGGCCCCGAGGGTGGCCCAGCCGCCGCCGGTGGTCGGATCGCGCAGGACGGCCAGCTGGGGGAGGCCCGCGGCCCGCGTCAGGACGCTCTGCCGGGCCACGCGCTGGAGCTGGGTCAGCGCGAGCATGCCCTCCTGCATGCGGGAGCCGCCGGTGGCGATGAGTGAGACGAGGGGGAGGCGGTGCGTGCGGGCGTGGGCGTACGCGGCTTCCAGCCGGTCTCCGGTGCGTTCGCCGAGGGACCCGCCCAGGAAGCCGAACTCGAAGGAGACGACGGTGGCTTCGCAGCCGCCGATGAGGGCGGTGCCGACGACGACGGACTCGTGCTCGCCCGTGCGGTCGGCGGCGCGGGCGCGGGAGTCGTCGTAGCCGGTCCAGGCCAGGGGGCCGTCGGCGGGGGACTCCCGCCGGGGGACGGGGAGTTCGGCGAAGCTGCCGGCGTCGGTCACGGAGGCGATGGCCGCACGGGCCGAGAGGCGGGTCGTCGTCACGGGGTCACCCTAGGGGGTGGGGTGCCGGTCCCGCCG